>NZ_JBFRQW010000036.1:0-41048 GCF_041472735.1 Vibrio sp. 10N.261.46.E11 | reverse complement strand
AAACTTCTGGTGCGGATCATGACGGTTTGAAAGAACTTATTTTATTCACATTAGCTATCGTACTTTTGTTCCTAGGATGGGCTTTTTCTGGTGGTTTTACACCACTTGACATATTAGTACCATTGGCAATCGTGGTTCATTACATCTGGGCTTTTAAATTTAAAAATAACAATCAATGAGACTTAACACACTAATTAAGGGGATATTATGTGGTTTTCAGTAATTATAATTTACTCTGTATTTCTCTATTCTAAATATAGGAAAGGCTATTTCTACTTATCGAAACCCAAAAGGAGTTTACCCAATGACGACTCCATATCAGAAGATGATCGTAGACATTCACTCAATCACACATTATCACTAGGTAATATTTACTATAAAAAGGACTAATAGTTTTAAAGTTCTCTGGGATGACCTACTTGTGACTGAAGCACGCAAAACCAATATTAAAAATTGTAGCTATTACCCACAGATGAAACCCATGCGTTAACGGTCTAGTTATTGAACTAGACCGTTAACAGAGCCATGAATTACATTTTGAAATATATGAGGGCTTGTCTAAAACTCCCCCATTAAGCGTTTGTGATCTGCTCCAGTGAGACTGGACACTAGGCTAAGCGACTTTTTCCATACTTTTGGTTATTGATGATTCACTAATTTAGTAATTTAGTAAAGTCACTGAAACAGAATTGTTCAGTTTTGAGTCACAATGTCAACAGAACGTGTGTACGATTTCATCGTGACTTGTCAGCAAAGTTGTAAGAACAAGTATGAGCTAGTGCAGTTAAAGTATGTGACTTATACGTTGCATTTGCACTCCCATGCAACTAACCCACAACCTTAAGGCTCTTTTTACCACTCATCGACAAGCTTCCTGTAGCAGCTTCTTCAATATGATCACTCCACCACGCCATTAGAACTTTACGACGTTCAAGGTAGTCAGTGCGGTTGTATGCGCTTCTCACCTTATCTCTATCAACATGAGAGAGCGCAGCTTCAATAATATCTGGATCGAAGTTTTGCTCATTTAGAGTGGTACTGGCTAATGCGCGTAAACCGTGAGAAGTTTGCCTGCCCTTCATACCCATTCGTACCAATGCTTTATTTGCTGTCTCTTTATTGATGTGATTGTGGTTGCTTTTGTCTGCTGGGAAAATGTATTCACTTTCACCAGTGATGAGATCAATTGTTTCTAATAGGTCTAAAGTTTGTTTTGTTAAAGGAACAGTGTGTACTCTTCCCTTTTTCATTCGTTCAGCAGGAATGATCCAAAGCATCTTTTCTCTATCAATTTCATCCCAACGTGCCCCGGCCGTTTCAGCTGGTCTTGTCATGGTATGAAGTTGCCATTCTAGCAAGCAGCGAGTGATCGGTTTAATCGACGCATAGCTTATTGTCTTGAGAAGCTCTGGAAGCTCATCAGGAGTTAACGAAGCTTGATTGGTCACCTTAGCTGTTTCAAATGCTTTACCAATGCCAGCAAGCTTGTTGTGTTCAATCACACCCGTGTTCACTGCAAAAGTCATTATCTCATTGAGATTGCGACACAAACGCCCTACTGTTTCTAATTTACCTTGATTCGCAATGGGTTTAATTGTTTTGATCGCTTGAGGAGCTGTTATGTCACCAAGAGGAAACTTACCTAGGTCAGGTAAAAGGTACTTCTCAATGCGTTGCTTTAATTTCTTAGCCGTTTGCTCTTTGACGCTTGTTTTCTTCACTTCAATCCAGTCATCAAATACTGCTTGCAATGTGTTTGCTAGCTCGAGCTGCTTTGTTCTAAGCGTATTATCACGATGCTCTTTAGGATCAATGCCGTCTGCAAGAAGCTCTCTTGCCTCAATCGCTTTAGTTCTTGCTTTGGCTAGGGAGATATCAGGGTACTTACCTAAGGCTAGGTTCAAGCGCTTTCGTGAAATGGGGTGATAATAAGAAAAACGCCATAGTTTTGTTCCTATCGGCTTAATCTTCAATGATAATCCATCACCGTCACCTAAATTATATTCTTTCTCTTTAGGCTTCGCTTGTTTGATTTGAGTTGCCGTTAAAGGCTGTACTTTTTTCGCCATCGTAACCCCCTGAAGTAACCTCGAAATTGCTTAGATCATAAAAGACTACTTCAGAGATTACTTTAAACGGTGGATTTTACAACACATCATAGAATCTCTTGGGACCAATAAATGGCTAAGAGCCTGATAAAACAAGGAATTACAGGCACAAAAAAGCCCACACTAGGTGGGCTCTTTCGTATAATGTGGTGCCCGCTACTGGACTCGAACCAGTGACACCTTGCATGTCATGCAAGTACTCTAACCAACTGAGCTAAGCGGGCAATGCTGTGAAGCTTAACTAACCTCTTTATTAAGTGGCTAACGCTTCAGAACGAGATGGATAATAGCGAGTGATTTGGATCCGTGCAAGGATAAATTTGCACAAAATTGTTCGTTTGCTTTTAAAAACAACAATCAGAATAAAATTTAAACACAAAGCAGATCAATGGCTTGAAGTAGATCACATTTAAGTTCAACTTCGATGATTACAGAGATCAGCACGCTTCGTGTCTTTTCTCCCTTTACTGAGCACTTTGGCGCAAGGTATTAGTTAGAATCTTCGTCCATGTCGAACACGACGTTGTAGTTCTCTGTATAAGTACAGTTAGGTTGACGACTACAAGTAAGGAAACGTCGGCCTTTATAATCGCCATGGCTTGCGAGTTTGATGATCATAGGGCTGCTACATTTCTTACAAAATCGTACTTCTTTAGATGGCTCAATCAAATCAATGTGTGCTGCCAGTAACCTCTTCAAACGGCTCACTTGATAACTGTGCTTAATTGAAGCGCCAATAAGTGGAAGGCCAGCCGATTTACAAACGTGCATCAATAGCTTCTCGCGATCAACCTTTCCTTTATTCAGCTCTTTTCCATTATCCAATTCGATGATTACACGTGGCTCTAACGTTCGCGGGTCGCACACTACAAAGTCAAAATAACTGCGTGAGATTTTGTTGTTCGCAATAAACCAGTTCTTTTTATTGTTCGCCTTAGCGGGGACAACAATGTTAGACATGCTCACTTTAGCAAATACTTCCCCATGGTTACCCACTGCGGATTTGAGTGCGTTATAGAAGGTCGCTTGTTGCGCCGACATTAACGAGCCTTTCTTTTGATAAGCATGATCTTTGGTGTCATCATTTTTTACTAGATAGTTTTGAATAAAGTAAAAGAACACAACCAGAACAATTACAACGATAAAGATATTAGTCATTTTCCAACACAATCACATTTGTATAGGGATTAAGAGAGTGGTTAGCGTATGTAGAAAAGCGTCACGTGGCAAGCAAAAGAAGCAGAGCTGAAAATTGGAATCATGACCTTTGAACGCTTGTTCGTCTGGATCTTGAGTGCCAGCAAGTAGTAAAACGAACTCTTCCCCACCCCATCGAGCCAACACATCGTTTGTTGATAGCACTTGCTCAATACGCTTAGAAACCTTCAATACAACCGACTCATAGGTAGATTAATATCCTGCACATGGGTCGATCCGGGTAGTATTTTTCTCATAAATTAGAATAATCAGATAATTTTCTTGATTTAACTCAGACAATGATTCTGTAAAAAGACGTTATAGTAATTTTCCTGTTCCTGTCTCCGTGACTTCTTTAGAAACAACGGAGCAAAATGAGAATTAACAATGACCCAAATTAATGAACAACGTCTTGTAGAACATTTCTGCGATCTAGTGAAAATTGATAGTGAATCTCGTAACGAAAAAGCGATTGCTGAAGCTTTGGCTGAGCAACTCGGTGAACTGGGTTTTGAAGTTCACAAACTGGCGGTTCCTGAAGAAGTGTCTAACGGTTTCAACATCTACGCTCGTCTAGATGGCACTCTTCCAGGTAGCACAGTGTTCAGCTGCCACATGGACACAGTAACCCCTGGTATCGGCATTGAGCCAATCATCGAAGACGGTATCATCCGTTCAAAAGGCAACACTATTCTAGGTGGCGACGACAAGTCTGGTATCGCAGCTATCATGGAAGCAGTTCGTTGCATCAAAGCTGAAGGCCAAGAGCACAAAACTATCGAGATTGCATTTACAGTATTCGAAGAAGGCGGTCTGTTCGGTTCTTTAAACTTCGATATGTCTTACATTCAGTCTGAGAACGCTATCGTACTTGATACAGGCGGTCCAATTGGCACTATCGTCAATGCGGCTCCGGGTCAGCAGAAAATTGTTGCTAACATCAAAGGTCGCCCTGCTCACGCGGGTTTAGCGCCAGAAGAAGGCATCAGTGCCATTCAAGTTGCGGCAGATGCGATCACTAAGATGAATCTACTTCGTATTGATGAAGAAACGACCGCAAACGTTGGTATTGTTGAAGGCGGTCAAGCAACTAACATCGTAATGCCAGAGCTTAAAGTCGTGGCTGAAGCACGTTCTCTAAACGGTGAAAAACTAACAGCTCAAGTTGAGCACATGATCTCGACATTCCAAGAGAGTGCAAAACAGTTCGGCGCTGAAGTAGAAATCGAATCGACTCGTGCTTACGACGCATTCGTTATCGCAGACGATCATCCGCATATTCTTTCTATCAAATCCGCGTTTGAAAAGCTTGGTGTAACGGCGAATACCAAACGCACAGGTGGCGGTAGTGATGCGAACAACTTCAACGCTAAAGGTCTAACAACGGTTAACCTTTCTACAGGTATGGCGAAAGTTCACACCACTGAAGAATACATTGCAGTGAAAGACATGGTCGCAATCACTGAGTTTGTTGTGGCTTACGTGACTCAATAGTCTTACTGGTTAACTAGCCGGTCTGATTTGTTAACTGCCTTTCTTATTTGTTAACTAGACAATCTTACTCGTTGACGAAATAGAAAATGCCATCTAGTTAACGTCAAAAAGCCGAGTTCACATGTAACGTGTGATTCGGCTTTTTTGTTGTCTGCGTTTAGCCTAAAGCTAGCGTCTACCAGAAGTTTCGTCTAAAAACCCCTGCGCTTCCAAAACTGCCCTTCGTCTTTCGCAACAAGGTCGAATGTCTTATCAGCAATGATGTTTCCTTTTAGCTCGACGGTCATGCGCCACTTACCTAACTTGTTCGAGACAGGAGCCCAGATGGTGTCGCCTAAGTAAAAATCCCAGTCATTGTTGCCGACATGCTCTTCACCATCGAACGGCTCGAGTACTTCACCCGTGTCGGTGGTGATGTTCGGGTGATAGATGCAGTAACGGATTTTTTCACCTTTGGCTTTTTTGATATTCAAGATATAGCCAAATTCCACGTCGATTTCAGCATCAACGGTAGTGGTGAACTCTTGGATTTTTGGAAGATCTTTAGATTTGGAATCCCACGTTGTATAGATGCCGTAAGATGTCATGTCGACCACAACAGAGCGCTTTGCCATTTCAATCGTTACCTTGGAGTTGTTCTATTAAATTAATTCTATTTGCCACTCTGCCAAGCTGGATAAGCACGAGGCTATTCTTGCCAATCTTTTGCCATGCGCTTAATCACCGACGGTTCGATGTCGTGAATAGTGCCATATTGCTCTCGGCACACTTCTATAACTAAATCCGCTTTATATTTGAGTGCGAGTTGGCGGTAGGCTTTCATTTCCCACTGCTTAATAAAAGTATTCGACACTACAACGTCTAACCCCTGCTTCAAGCCGTCTTCTGCAGTGTTCTGACACCACTCATGCGCTTGCTGCAACTGCCTTGGGTCAAAATTATAGTCGTCTTGCTCATTCACGTAATACATATCCGCTTCGACATGCAATGCATCGTAGGTTTTTGCTTTTGTTGACTTGCCCGAACCGGGCAGCCCTCGAATGAGTATTAACTTCATCTGTCACTTTACAGGCTAATTTTAAAACATGATTTTATCTTAAATAGTGACGAATTTCTCTGATAACTGCCGTTGCTCAACATCCGAAAACCGAGTCCTTATACTCGACTCAGATAATCACTGAATACAATGAGACTCCCTCGACGTCGGTGGATGACTTCTGATAGCAAACACAAATAATTTACAACTATCCAGTTTGTATATCGACAAGTGTATCAAACTACTATAAATTTAGATGTATAGACGTCTACATATCCAGCTTAGGGAGAAAGCTTTGCCTATTCGCATTCCAGACCAATTACCAGCATCTGATGTTCTTCGTGAAGAAAACATCTTTATTATGCCGTTATCAAGAGCATCGACACAGGAAATTCGTCCACTTCGAGTCTTGATCCTCAACCTAATGCCGAAGAAGATTGAAACTGAAACTCAATTCTTACGCCTACTGTCCAACAGCCCATTGCAGGTCGATGTAGAGCTGCTGCGTATTGATGACCGTCCAAGCAAGAATACACCAACAGAACACCTTGATAACTTCTATCGCCAATTTGAAATGGTCAAAGGGAGAAACTTTGATGGATTGATCATCACTGGTGCGCCACTTGGCTTGGTTCAATTTGAAGATGTTATCTACTGGGATCATCTAAAAACAATCATGGAATGGGCGAACAAACATGTGACCTCAACCTTGTATGTGTGTTGGGCAGCTCAAGCTGGCTTAAAGCTCTTGTATGATTTACCAAAGCGTACTCGTAAAGATAAGCTTTCTGGGGTTTACAACCACGAGATTCATAACCCGTTCCACCCAATTTTACGAGGCTTCGACGATACCTTCTTGGCACCACACTCTCGCTATGCTGATTTCTCTCAGGAATACTTAGCCGAGCATACCGACCTTGATGTTCTTGCGACTTCTGATGTGGCGGGCGTATACCTTGCGGCAACGAAAGATAAACGAAACGTGTTTGTAACCGGTCACCCTGAATACGACTCGCATACACTTCACAATGAATACATCCGTGATTTAGGTGAAGGCATGGAGCCAGTGATACCAATCAACTACTACCCGAACAACAATCCAGACAACAAGCCTGTAGCAAGTTGGCGTAGTCATGGACACTTATTGTTTTCAAACTGGTTAAACTACTGCGTTTACCAACAAACGCCTTACGATCTGGATCACTTCAGCGAAGACAACTTCACCAAAGACGACTAAGCTCTTTCTTCCGATTCACAAACACATAAAGCGTGTTTCATAGGTTGTTGATAAAACACCAAATGGGACACGGTTTTTTTATGATGTTTGGGTCGCATTCCATAATCTACCTAACACTTAAGTGTGTTCGGTTTTATATCATAGGTTTGTGTTCAAAAGGAGCTGCACATGCCTAACCAGTCGTTATTACCAAAATCCAACCTGTTATCTCATCTCACGCTACTCGCCTCTGTTTCTCTGGTAGGTTGTGTTTCTGTCACCGAAGGGCCACCCAAAATGGCAAGTGATCCCATTGCGATGTCTCAATCACGCATCGAGTTAGGTTTGGGCTACATGGGGCAAGGTAATATGGTCAAGGCACGTGAAAATCTAGAGCTCGCTATCAAACACGCTCCTAGCTATTACCGCGCCCAACTTTCGATGGCACATTATTACGAGCAAGTTGGCGAAGTAGATGAAGCAAGAACCACTTACCGCAAAGCACTCAGTCTAGATTCAAGAAACGGCAATGTATTGAATAACTACGGTACGTTCTTGTGTAAACAAGGCGAATACGAGCAAGCTGATAAATATTTCAATCGCGCTATTGACCAACCCTACTACTACCTTGTCTCTGCAAGCTATGAGAATGCGGCCTTTTGCGCGTTTAAAGCCGGTAATACTGACCAAGCAAAGTACTACTTCACACGTGCTATAGACCACGACCCAAATCGAGCAAAGTCCATATTACAGCTATCAAAGATTGAAGTAAGTGAAGCAGATTATAATGACGCGAGGCTTCGTCTGTTCAAGTTCCACCAGCGCTATGGCTATCAAATTCCGTCGCTTCAAATCTTGGTAGAACTGGAAAACAAAGCCGGAAACAGTGCACTTGAGAAGAAGTACCAAGCAAAATTAGACGAGTTGCTTTCTACTTAGCCTCACTAGACCATAAAAAACGGGCTTGTTGAATGAACAACAAGCCCGTTTTCTTAGTTAAGCTATTAGGTACTTTCGTATTGGAGAGCTATTTAAGTGCAATCCACTCTTGTCTCTGCTCATCATCCATAAAGGTCCATGCAACAAAGCGACTCACCTTTTGCCCTTGGGACATCTCTACCACTTTCACTTGTTTCGCTCTCAGCTTACCCAGCTCTGAACGAACCATATCGACGTTATCTTTCTTAGAAATCAATGTCGTAAACCACAAAACTTGAGTAGCAAAAAGCTGGCTCTCTCTCGCCATTTTCATAATGAAAGCCGCTTCACCACCCGGACACCATAGTTCCGCTTTTTGACCACCAAAGTTTAAGGTTGGCTTGTCTTGCTTAGCTTGCGATTTTTTAGATTCTGGCTTGAATGACTTACCCGCTTTCTTAGCTCGGTTGGCCGCTAGATTATCAAGTTTACGTTGCGACCCTTTTTCCGCTTCTTCTAAAGAACCGTGGAATGGAGGGTTACAAATAGTGACATCGTAACGTTCATTATCCTTAATCACGCCTTTAAAGATGGCTTCAGAGTCTGCTTGCAAGCGCGCTCGGATCTTACCTTTCAGGTTCGCGTTACTTTTTGCAATGAAGTTTGCAGTTTTGATGGATACAGGGTCAACATCTGTACCCGTGCAACGCCATTTGTATTCTGTCGTAGCAATGATTGGGTAGATACAGTTTGCGCCAACACCAATATCCAACGCCTTTACAGAAGGGTGATTATAAGGTTCGCCTTGACCATCGCTGTTAAGGATATCTGCCACTCTGTGAATGTAGTCTGCACGGCCAGGAATTGGCGGGCACAAGTAACCAGCAGGAATATCCCAATGTTTAACGCCATAGTGATGCGCCAGTAAAGCCTTGTTAAGTAGCTTAACCGCCAATGGATCAGAGAAGTTGATCGTATCTTCACCAACAGGATTCTTAATCAGGTGCTCTTTCAACTCAGGTAACGCAGCAACTAATAGTGCGAAGTCGTAGCGACCTGTGTGTTGATTTCTAGGGTGCAATCCGCCCACTGGTTTAGCATTATGCTTGTTACGTTGTGAACCGCCCGTTCGTTTCGAGCCAGAAGGCTTTTGCGAACCGTTCGATCTTTTTGGTGCGCTCTTATTCGAAGTGCCTTTCTTAAACGGTGCTTTACCCGCTCCGCCTTTATTATTGTTTGGTTTACCAGAAACTCGCTTGGATTTATTCTGTCCAGCCGCTTTTGAATCCGCACTGTTACGGTTTTTATCAGAGGCGCTGTTTTTCGACAGGCTTAGCGTCGTTCTATTTTGTGATTGGCTCATTGGGCTACTTCTTTAAATCTAAATACATCATGAATAAACGGGCATCCAATTCAAGTTGGTGATATTCCGGTTCCATGTGACAGCATAGTTGGTAAAAGGCTTTGTCGTGCTCTTTCTCTTTGATGTGCGCCAGTTCATGCACGACCAGCATTCGAAGCAACGGCTCTGGTGCATTTCTAAAGACACTGGCGATACGAATCTCATTCTTCGATTTGATCTTGCCACCGTGATTCTTGGCAACGTAAGAATGAAGGCCTAATGCGTTATTGATTAGGTGTATCTTCCCGTCGTAAATCACTTTGCTGATCGGTGGTGTTTTCTTCATGTAGCGATTTTTAATCTCAATCGCATAATCAAACAGGGTCTTCTCGCTTTTAATTTCATGATTATTTGGATAGCGAGCTTCAAACCACGACACTAATTTACCCGACTCTACAAGTTGAGTTACAGGGTCGATAATGTGCTTAGGATAGCCTTGAATATAGCGTAAAGAAGGATGCATGCTGAAAGACCGTACAAGTTACACCACGACAATATGTTGTGGTCTTTAAAATTGAGCCGCATAGTGTAACTGATCACACTTTTCTAATCACCTAGGATTCGTTACACTTTAGCGAGATTCACCAAGAGCTAGACTCAAAAAGAGATTGTAAAAATGAAACGTGTTGTATTGTACGTCGCAGACAAATGCCCGCACTGTAAAGATGCACAGCGCTATTTGGATTCAAAGAAAATTGTTTACCGCCTAACGAATGCAAAGATGCAGCGTGGCCGTAAAGAGTTGCAAGCGATGGGGGCTCGCTCTATCCCCGTACTGAAAATCGGCGACCAAGTGATGGTCGGCTGGAATCAGAAGAACTTCGATAAGATGTATAACTCTAAGAACACTTAACGTGCAGACTTATATTTCTACAAACAAAGCCCGAATGTCCAACCAAGGATCTGCGGGCTTTGTTTTATCTACTTCATCTTGCTTAATCACACATACTGCTTTACAAAATCAATAAAGGTTCTGTCTGCCTTCGACAAATATCCTTCCTTTCTCCAAGCCAAAGAGAGATTAAGTTTTACAGGGTCTTTAAATGGCACCCCCACGACGTCTTCTTCGTATTCTGTGACCAAACTCAGCAGCGCAGTAATGGCAAATTCTCGCTTCACGATAGATAAAATCATCGGTAGCAAGTTCGTCTCGAATGCGATGGTCATATCGAGATTGTATTTCTTACAAGTCGCATCAATAAAGTCTCGGTGGAAGTAACCCGACTTGAACATGATCAGCTCTTGAGCGAAAAACTCTTCAAAGGTAATGGATGGTTGCGATGCTAATGGATGTTCTTTACCAACAACAGCTAGCATCTCAGAACTCAACAAGTGGTCGGTTTCGAGATCATCTGGCACATTTTCATGATTGATTACCCCAATATCGAGTTCACCGTTTAAAAGCATCTCGCGTATCGAAGCTGTACCCGCATCGATCAGAGTCAACTTGAGGTTTGGGTATTGGCTTTTAAATGCCATCACAACTTGCGGGAAAAAGTAGCTACCCATCATGCTTGGAGCGCCTAATCGCACTTCTCCTTTATCTAACCCCTTTAACTCGTTCATCGCAAGTTGTGCATCATCAAACTGTTGGGCTATGCGCTTCGCATGCTCAAACAACACCTTTCCTTCTTCGGTTAAGGTGACGGATTTATCTCCGCGACGAAATAGAATCAACTCAAGTGTCTGCTCTAGTTTTTTAATGGAGATACTCAATGCAGGCTGTGCGATATGCAGCGCTTTGGCCGCCTGCGTAAAGTTACCAAACTGAGCTACAGCTAGAAAATGTCGAAGGGGTTTTGACTCAAGCATGTCGATATATTAATTATATAGAGGTGATATTTTTAATATATTTCTTTAATCACCACTGTGCTGATAACTTGTTCACAAATAGCTTAATTACTCGCACAGGCGCTACGTAAATGTTTGATAAAGGCAGCTCTCAATACAAACGAATCACCCAATCATTGGCGATTGGTTCGTTTATCATTTTCTGTAACCTCTACCTTTTTCAACCTATCTTGCCCCACATGGCTGAGCACTTCCAAGTATCGGAAACTCAAATCAACTGGCTGTTTGCCGCGACAACACTCGGACTTTCTATCAGCTTGGTACCTTGGGCTATCGCTTCTGAAACCTTTGGCAGAAAACCCATCATTCTGTTGAGCTTATTTACTATCCCGCTAATAGGCCTAAGCATGGTGTTCACGACTACCTTGCTGCAACTGGTTATTGCCCGCGCATTCATGGGCATCGCTGTCGCGGCGTTCGCTGGTGTAGCGGTTGCTTATATGGTCGAAGAGTTAACACCCAAAGCCTTTGCTGTCGCGATTGGTGGCTACATTGCGGCCAACTCTTTAGGTGGTATCTTCGGACGTGTATTAGGCGGCTTGATTACGGATTATTTTGACTGGCATGCAACCGTTCTATTTTTCGTTGTCGGCTCTTTGTTTGGCGCACTCTATATTGCGTATAGTCTGCCTGACCAACAAAACTTCAAACCTCAGAGAGGGTTGTTTTTTCATCATAACCGCTCGGTTGTGATGCACTTAAGAAACCGTACCTTGTGGCTCGCGATGTTGATTGGTGGCGCTAACTTCGCGCTATTCGTTAACCTATATTCTGTAATGGGCTTTAGGCTTGTATCTACGCCTCACTCAGTGCCCGTTGGTTTGGCTTCGCTGATATTCCTGTGTTACTTGGCCGGTACGGTAACCTCTAAGCTCTCCAACAAATGGACACTTCGCTTTGATCCGTTAAACGGTATATTGATCGGCGTGTGTATCAGCTTAATTGGTATGTTGGTTTCTGCCGTCGACAAAGTCCCGTTCATGTTAGCCGGGTTGTTATTGATCAGTGGCGGAGCCTTCTTCGCCCATACCCTAGCCTACTCTTGGGTGAGTCAAAAAGCGCCGAGCGCTAAAGCAACGGCAACCGCACTTTACTTAGTCCATTACTACATTGGCGGGAGCTTAGGTGGTTTCTTACTCTTATATTGCTGGCAGTTGTTCGGTTGGAATGGTGTTATCGCCGGTGGGTCTATCTTTTATGTCGCGATATTTGCATGGGTCTATCAGTTGAAACAGCTTCGAGTCTCAGCCTCTAAACTTGCACAAGCTTAAGTGGGATGGATTTTGTAACTCAATTATTGCTTTTGATTAACGTCCGTTCTGATATCCTACGCAAAATTTCATTTCGGAACCTGTTATGTCGAACACTCAAAGCTCAGATCTTCAAACCATTCACGACCAAGTAAAACAGTGGTTAGACGATGTCGTTATTGGCCTAAACCTGTGTCCATTCGCAGCTAAGCCACAACGTAATAAACAGATTAAGATCTTTGTGAGTGAAGCGACAACGGAAGAAGCGTTACTAGAAGACATCATGACGCATTTCGTAGAGTTAGATAACACACCAGTCGCGGAATTAGAGACGACTTTGGTGGTTGTACCTAACATGCTGCAAGATTTTTTCGACTACAACATGTTCATTGATTGGATTGAAGCGCTGATCAAGCAAGAAGATTGGGAAGGTGTTTACCAAGTTGCAACCTTCCACCCAGGCTATTGCTTTGGTGGTGCAGATCCAGAAGACGATGAAAACCTAACCAACCGCTCTCCGTATCCGGTTTATCATTTAATTCGTGAAGCGAGTATGGAAAAGGTGCTGAAGCACTACCCTAACCCTGAAGCGATTCCTGATACCAACATCGCAAGAGTTGAGTCGTTAACACCTGAAGAACGCCGTAAATTATTCCCTTACCTGTTCAGTTAATCGCTAACATTCTGGCTCATATTCCTGAGCGCTCTTGATGATATGGACGAGATATAAACTGATCTCGTCCATTTTGTTTAGCAATGTACAGGCATTCATCGGCAACTTTAATTAGCGAGTCTAACGCCGACATTCTTTCCCCTTTGCTATCTCCAGTACTCAACTCAAAATGACACGCACCTATTGATATGGTAACTGGCTTTCTATCCAGCGTGATTTTCTTCACCTCTTGCAGAAGAGTCATGAACTTATCTTCAACACTGCTTGGGGTTTCGTTTGGATACCAAAGAATGAACTCTTCACCACCAAAGCGAGCTACAAACTCTCCATCTTGAATACTATTACGAAGAATGTTTGCCACTTTCTTTAACACAACATCACCCATTTGGTGACCATAAGTATCATTAACCTGTTTAAAGAAATCGATGTCGACAACAGCCAAAGAGCCCTTTCCTAAAGATCCTTTTAACTGCTCTACTTCTGTATTCAACGTTTTGAATAAGCAACGTCGATTCGGCAAGTGTGTAAGAGGATCGTACAAAGCTTGATATTCAAGTTTTTCATTTAACTCTGTCAGTTTACGTTCTTGCTGTCTTCTCACGAGTTCCACTTCAATCCATGACGCCATTAACCGCATAACGTCGATATCGAACTCTTTAAACTCTCGATGATAGGGAGCTGGGCTTGAAAAGTTTAAGGTGCCATAAAGCTCATCATTAACGAAAATTGGGATACCAATGTAAGACTCTAGCCCAAAAGATTGGTAGGCAGGATGTGTCGCATACTTGTCATGTTTACCGCAATGTTCAATACAAATAGGGCCAACAGATTTGCACGTAATCTCACAATAGGTTGAACTATAGTCGAAGATATCGCCACTATTGAGCTCAACCCCTTCCGGTGTGACAGAGTGTTCAACTAAGTAAGTATTACCATCAATTTTCGACAAAATACCAATGTCTAAATTAAAACGTTCAAGCCCCATGATAAGCAGCTGAGCGATCTGAATATCGAACCCTTTTCGGTAATCATTGGTGATTTGATACAAACGACGTATAACAACTTCACTTTCATTAGCTTGGTGCATAACTGTGATCCTACGACGGAGAACTGATTGGCAATATTACGTAATGGCTTACTGTAATTTATATAATAATCAATTAGTTTTATGCAAGATACCTCATTAAACCAATGAATAAAAGTCGACTTCTTCGACTTTGCGTTAGCACCCTATTCCCAGCTTTGATAAAATGCAGCATTAACGAAAAAAAATGGATAGGAAAATGAACCTTTCTCAACTAAGCCAAGAAATCTACGATCACCTTTATCGCGATATTGAAGAGTTCCGTAGTACTTTTGATCTGCCTGTTGCAGCTCCTGACACAATGGACGAAAAAGGCGATACGCTACATACCTCGCTAGCGATAGAAGAACTAACAGAACTTGCAGAAGCTGACTCTAAAATCGAACAAGCGGACGCTATTGTAGACAGCGTTTATGTTTTGATGGGACGTCTGGTTCACCTTGGCCAAGCTAAGGTTGAAGACAACCTAGCAATTAGCTACCTGATCGACCTGCTATTGAATGTTTCTAAAAACCGCTCAATTGACTTTCTGCCTTGCTGGGACGAAGTTCACTCAAGCAACATGAGCAAAGTGTGCCGTAACGAAACAGAATACGCAGAAACGGAAGCATTCTATGCTGAGCAAAACATCAAGCTGATGGCTGTTCAAAAAGGCGAATACATCATTGCTAAGTGTGCGGAAGATTTCGTATCTGAAGGTAAGACAGTTCGCCAAGGTAAAGTACTAAAATCAGTACACTACCGCCCTGCGAACCTTGAGCCTCTTACAGCTTAAGTAAAATTAAAACTGAAGCGCTTCAAAGCATCAGTTGACTGAAATAGAAAACGCCACGTTATTGTAACGTGGCGTTTTATTATCTATTGGATAACTCTAGCTGTGTTATTGGTAGCCGTGTGTTAGAAACCGAGCGCTATACGAGTCGCGCCATGTGATAAGCCGCCACATATTCGCCATTTCGGAAAGCGAATCCTGCGGACTCCCCTTCAATCACAAAGCCAAACTTCTTATACAGACTGATCGCTCTCTCATTATCGGTATACACCGTTAGCTCCAGTCGTTTGATGTTAATCCAGTTATCACACAAGTCGATCGCGGTTGCGAGTAGTTTGCTACCGACACCTTTGCCTAATACATCGTCCCTAACACCCATTCCGAATGAAGCCACATGACGCCTTCTCGGGTTTACACACACTTCCATTCCTAAATTACCAACAATCTCATCGTCGATCATCGCGACATACGAGTACACGTTGTCGGGCATGTTAGAGATTCGTTTCTGCCAGCTTTCCAGAGATGGATTTGGGAGTTGCAGCGTACCGGTATAAGCATTAGTGCATTCGTAGATTTCTTTTATTCCCTTCGCATCTGACGGTTCAGACCGTCTCACTATAATACTCATCGCAACTCCTACTATTTTCATCGCTAAATATGAAACACATCCTTAATGTGCACCTAGACACACTATCAAATAGTAAATATTTAACAATAGGTTAGATGAAATTGTTTTATTGAGGCTAATGTGAGGAACGTATGTGGATGTTCTGAAGAAGTAAATTTGAAGAATCAAGGTCAGTTAAACTAGAGGCAATTCGATATGGGCACCTCGGGTGTGCCCATACCATGAAACCTATGGCGTTATTTAGCTGGACGCCACACGCCCCATTTGTCATTTTCGTAGGTTGCTTGAGGGTTTGTACCACCCTGAACCCACCATTGTGCTTTCCATGACTGATTCGAGTAAGTCACGACTTCACCACCAAGGTAAACCTTAGACGAGTCCCACGTGCCTAGGTCTGGGTCTGGTGTCGGATCAGGCGTTGGATCTGGGTCTGGTGTAACGCTACCGTCATCAGCAATTACTTCGAACGTAAAGGTTTCTGCACTCTCGCTTTCAATAGAGCTAGCAATGAATGACAAAGTTTCGTTCGCTGTAATCGCAGTCGTATCGACAACAATTGAAGCCGTTCCGTTGTTCTGAATGCTAACGGCAGAACCTTGAGTCTGTGTTAGGTTTGCTGCTTCGCTCGTCGCAATTACAACTTTGTCGCCGGCATTCACTACGTTGTCACTCTTCACTAGCTCGTAGATGTCGCCTTTCAACGGCTCAACACCACCGTCGCCACCTTCAATCAACGTTAACTGACCTGAAGCACGGCTATCTTTTGAGTTAAAGAAGTTACGTGAAGGATCGTTTTGGAAATACATGTAGTGCTGCATTTCAGCGTGCCAGTCACCGATGAAGATCGCACCATCTTTGAACTCTTCATGCCAGCCGTTAATTTCTGAAGCCAACAAACGAGCCCAATCATTCACGTTGCTTGCATCAATCACGATGTCGAAGCTACGCGCTACTTCACCGTACTTGTTGATGATGTCGTATTTAACCGTATCACCAATTTCTGGCGTACCAAACTGGTCAGAAACAAACAGGTCGCCACGAACTAGATCAGGTTGAGGTGTAGGATCTGGTGGAGGAGTTGTTCCCCCTGTGATAGTGATGTCTGAACAGTTGTAGAAACCTTCACCCGCTGCATCGTCACGTTGCCAACGTACATATAGGATCGCGTCGCCAGAACGGTTCGATGGAATCGTCACGTTAATACGGTATTTGCCACCGCTTACAGGAACATTGCCTACTTCTTGGATAAGATCTAAGTCACCCCACGCTAAGCCTTTGCTCAAGTCTGCATTAGGTTTCGTTAGGTAGAACTCCCAGAATGACGGGTTGTGTGGTGCAGTCGCGTTGAATACATATTCAAATGTACCAGTGCTTAACTCGGTGCGAGTCCAACCTGTATGAGGCGCCCCCATACCACGCTTTTGCGAATCATTGGCATAACACAATGTGCCATCAGGAATCGCCGCTTTCACAGCATTGATGTTGTTGAAATCTTGGATATTTTTCGCGTACTCGTTACGTTGAACGAACGGGTATGACCCAGAAATCTCTTTTGCTTGAGCACACGCCGCATTTGGTGGCGTACCCGACCAAACCCCGCCTTGTTCATAACAAGTATTCTGACGTGCACTTGGAAATTCAGACCAGCCATGAGCGTTTGCCACCGACGGCACACTCGATAGCATAGCCACACCTACTGCTACTTTTAGACTATTATTTTTAATTTTCACTTTCCCACTCTCTATTATTTTACCCTGTACGCGATTTCAATCGATCATGTGCCAATCAAAATTGCAGTTCGGGAGTTTATAGTTTCTGACTTAAAGAACACAGAAAATATATACGTGATAACTATCAATAAAAGTGGGATTTATTTTGAAAGGAATCAGAGTCACACAACTCAAAGAAATGTGTTAAAGATAGATGATATTGCTTCGAATTATCGATTCTCACCTACAAAAATAACTCATTCTCCAAAGAGATAGCTCAATGTGAAGGTATTTTTTTATTAAATAAATTCAAGTTAAGCGCTCGCATAAATAATGGTATTAAGTGCCTTTTTACCATCATTATTACGTTGTCGAGAGAGTTGCAAAGTCGCTAAGCTATTAAGGCACTTAGCTTATACGTTTATAAATCGACAAATCATTAAACGTTAATTTGAACGAGCTAAACTAATAGCGGCTATGCATACCAAATCGATTCGACATATCATCGTCCATACGACCGCCCTTCCAACCACCACCGCCCAGCAGATTAAGAACATCGCGCGCGTTATATTCTTCACCACCGAAGAAATCATTAGATACATCATTACGTATCAATTGAATGGCAGGAGCCAGTTCAACAGCAAGGTCTTGGGGATCAGCAAACAAAGCTAAGGCAACCAGTTGTTGACGCTTACTCAACTCACGAGAACTCGTTTCTACCTGGCCAATAGAGAAAAAATCACGGCTTCCGTACGCTTTCACCAGCTTTGCTGAAAGTGACTTAATTACTTTCTTGATTCGTCGTCGTTGAATATATCTAAACATATAGGTTGCCTTGTATTGATGGGCCTAAATTACCCAAACAAAAGATAAGTTTGATTGTCGACCGAGATGCTTTTCACTTGTGTGTTAAACACAGACTCAAGTTGATCTGGAGTCAACACTTGTGCCGCAGCACCAGAAGCTTGTAAAACCCCCTTGTCGAGCAGCAGCACTTGGTCAGCATGTCTTAGGGTGCGGTTAAGATCATGATTCGCCATAATAACCGCAATGCCCTTCCCTGCCACTCGTTCAATGAGCTTGTAGAGTAACGCTTCTTGAGCAATATCCAACGGAGCGGCAGGTTCATCTAGGATCAGCAGTTTTGCGTAAGGGTTAAGCGTCGGCCAAATTTGCAGGCACATTCCCGCCAAACGAACGCGTTGCCATTCACCACCGGATAATTCTTGAATAGAGCGGTGAAGTTTGTCTGCAATGTCAAGCATCTGGCTTATTTCTTCCAAAGCCGAGTTGATTTCGGTAGCAAAGCCATGCGATGAACTTGGCAGTGATAACGCAAGGTATTGGAACACTTCTAAGTTGAAAGCCGGTCTTGCACTCTGACACAGGTACGCACGATGCAGTGACAAGTCTTGTAACGACAACTCTGATAAGTCTTGCTCATCAAGCTTTATATCACCTTTGTAGCCATCACTTACACCAGATATCGCTTCTAATAAGGTACTTTTGCCACTACCATTGGGGCCGATAACGTGAGTCACCTGCCCTTGCTTGAGCTCAAATGATAGTGGTAACAAACGAGCGCCGACGCTCAGGCTCTTAATTTGAATCATGATTTTTAATTAACATCCAAATGAAGATTGGTGCACCGATACTGGTGGTCATCACACCCAAGGGTAATTCTGCAGAATCGAGTAATGTACGTGCGCAAATATCAGCAAACACCAGTAACGCGGCACCTGCAACGGCAGACAAAGGAAGAAGGTATCGGTTGTCAGTACCAATCGCTAAACGGAGTAAGTGTGGCACAACCAAGCCAACAAAGCTGATCACGCCACCTAAGGCAACCGCGCAGCCGACTAAAATTGAGACAGCAAAGATTAAACGCCAACGTAATCTCGGAACATTCACGCCTAACTGTGCTGCATGCGTTTCGCCTATCATCAGTTTGTCTAGTTTGCTGCCTTGCAAACACAACCAGATAATAACGGGGATCATCACTAACGTGAGCGAGTGTTGGTACCAAGTTACACCACCCAAGCTACCCATCAGCCAATACATCAATAAGCGTAGGCTGAGGTCATCACTAAAATAGAACGCCCATGTCACCATCGCACCAGAAAGAATACCTAACGCCACACCCACTAGCAATAACTTGGCCGTAGTCAGTCGCATCGTTTTTACCATACTAACCAGAATCACGGTAAAACAGAGTGAGCCTAAAACGGCGGCAATCATAAATAATTCAGGCGTAGGAGCAAACGGCAAGAAGAACAGCACGATCACCATCGCCAAGCTTGCGCCGCCAGAAATACCGAGCACACCAGGCTCTGCCAATACGTTTCCTAATAAGACTTGTAAGCTTGCGCCAGATACCGCTAACCCAGCCCCGATCGCAATAGCTGCCAATAGTCGAGGTAAGCGTAAATCAATCAGTAGTTTTTGTTCTAACGTGGACAAGGTGTCCAGAGGGGAAATGAAGAGATCGCCAACCATTAGGTAAATCGCACTCAGCGTGACAAGCAGTGCAGCCATCAGATAAATGGCTCGGGTCCATTTTCGCTGTTTTTGGTGAAGAAGTTGTTGGAAATCCATATCAAGCTACTTTGAAATTGTTCGCGTAACCTTACCTGTATCCCCAAATAAACTCAAGGCTCACACCGTAATGTGAACCTTGATATTTCAACCAGTTGGACGGTTTTTTGGATCGATTAAACCCGACTGGATATTAATCGTACACAAGCTGACCATGGTCGAATCGCGTTTCAACTTCGCACACCATTAAGGCCGCTCGTTGACCGATAGCAACGTTACGATTTGGAAATACCACCGCTTCGTTTTCATTCTTCGCCATCAATGGCTTATCACCATCATGACCAAACACTTCACCGTGCTTGAACGCCGTAAAGTTTTCAACGGCGTCAGAGAACATGAAGTCAAAGTCATCATGCAAACGAACAATGGTTCGGCTTACGCGATAAGTAATGGTTTTCTTTGGTAAATGCTCTGGTTCTATTTCAGCAATCAAATTGCGCATTGCCAAATCGAAAGCAGTTAACTTATCAAGCTGGTTCTCACCAATTCTTGCTACCTGCCCAAGCTCCATTGTCAGTGCTTGGGCTTCAAAGTTTTCAGCGCTGTACCAACTGAAAGTACTCGTTGGCGCATTGGATAACAACACCGCTTCAACGTGAGCACTGTTAATGAAATCGAACAAGGCTTTACTGCGAACTTCGTGGCGAACCTTAGGGCTTACGGCGAAAGAGTAATGCTTAGACAAACGGATCGCACAGTGCAGATCTAAGTGCCAACGAGTGGCAGGCACCGTTTCCTTGTAAAACTCAGTAACCAGGTACTTAAGGTTCTTCGCGATGTCCACTTCTCGATTACTCTCGTACTGTTTTTCATCAAACAGACGGTTCATATTCACATCAAGAAAACGCGTATGCGCATTGGTCGCTTCTGGGTGAGCGATGATAAACAAGCATCTCGCGTTTACTACTTGGAAACCTGTTTCAATATCCTCAATAAGCTTATCGATAAGCTCCATTGGTGAAGTTTCGTCGCCATGAACACCGGTTGAAAAAATGATGTTCTTGGTTTCAGAATTAAAATCCGCGGGAATCACTTCCAAGACACCGCGTTGATGAAGCTTAATTTGAACACCGTTACTCAGTACGGTCTGTCCTACAAACACTTCTTGCTCAAGATCTAGGCTGTCAAAAAGAAATGATTGGCGAAAGAGGGTCTTCGTCATGCGCTACTCCTTAATTGCACGGCCGTATGTTAATAAATTGTACATAGAAATTGTGTTGCTAGGATCGCACTTATCAACAGAAACTCCGTTATCACTCACAAATACTACCCATATATTTTTGTATTACCTGCTGACTTTACTAACCGACATCTGTTCCAAGTAATTTCACCTATTTAGAACAATTTTGGTTATCTCTGTTTATATCAGCAAGATAAGAGCCACGTAAGCTAACACAGCTCTTACCTACCATGAACAGATTGAGATCAATTAATCTTCCTGATCGAGCAATCTTTCAAATTCATCGATTTGAACTTTGACCATGTCGATGCTTTGTTGCCAAAAATCAGCTTGAGTCAGGTCCATTCCTAAGTGTTTTTGAACGACTTCTTCCGCCATCATGCTGCCCGTATCACGAAGCAATGAGACATAATCACCGTAGAATTGTTCACCCTTAGCGTCACGTTGTGCGTAAACACCTTTACTGAACAGGTACCCGAACAGGTATGGGTAGTTGTAGAAGCTCACTTGAGAGATGCTGAAGTGCAGTTTGCTTGCCCAGAAGTAAGGGTCAGCTTCTGTCATTGCATCGCCATACCACTCCTTCCAAGTGGTTTCCATCAAGTCACACAGCTGCTGAGCCGTTAGCTCACCTTTTTCACGCTGCTCGTAGAAGGCTTTCTCAAACTCGAAACGTACTGGAATGTTTACCATCAAAGCGAGTGAAGAAGAAAGCTCTTCCCACAGCATTTCAAGTTTCTCATTGCGTGTTTGTGCTTGTTTTAACAAGTGGTCACGAACGATGTTTTCAGCAAAGATTGAAGCGGTTTCTGCTAGCGTCATTGGGTAGCGTGTCTGACACAAAGGCATGTCCTTCATCACCCAGTTATGGAACGCATGGCCTAGCTCGTGCGCCAATGTCATTAAGCCTGAGCGGCTACCATTCCACGTCATGAATACAAGCGGGGTGCGTGTCGCAGCAAACTTGGTGCAGTACGCACCTAGACGTTTGTTGGCTGCTGGAGCGGCATCAACCCAACCGTTCTCAACCATTAATGCGACAAAATCAGCCATCTCTGGATTGACTTCGGCGAACGCAGTTTTGATCACTTCGATCGCTTCATCGAATGGGTAAACCTTAGATTCAGCGTCACCAAGTGGTGGCATTGCTGCTAAATGATTCCAAGGTTTCATTTCATCTAAGCCGTGAACTCTTGCCATCAACAGACCCGCTTTCTGGCCTACTTCGCGATTTGCCTTTGCTACCGACATCATGGTGTCTAGCGTTTCAGGTACGATGCGGCTGCCGTGTAGGCTTGGATCTAAGAAATGCACATCGCTAATCTTCGAGCGCTTTTTGTTTTCTGTTAATCTCCAACCCGCCAATGCATTTAGGATCGAAGCAAAAGACTCTTGATGCGTCTTCATTGCACCTTGAACCGCGCGCCATGCCGGTTCTTGTTTGTCGAATTCGCTGCCGTACAACAAGCTCGCCGCTTGAGAAAAACCAAGCGCTTCCTCTTCACCATCAAGTTTTAGCGACAGTTTCAAAGAGCCCGTTAGGTTATCGTATAAGCGACCCCATGCGTCGCGTCCATCCACTTTCATAGCAGCTAAAAGTTGTTCTTCAGCAACACTAAGTCGACTGCTTGATAACTTACGAGAGCTTTCAATCGCAAAGCGTTGTCCTGCTACATCTGCGCTGTCATGCTCTAATACAGCATCGATAAACTCTGGTTCAGCGTGGATTAGTGTGTCTTCATAAGGGCTGAACGCTTGAGACATTTCAGAGTTCAGTTTCGCAACTCGACCAAGCAGTGCTTTGGCTTCTGTGTGGGTCGCGTCTACCGAAACGTGACAGTTAGCAAAGGTGTTAATTGTGCTCAATAGCGTACCTGCCGCTTCTGAGGTCTGGATTGCGTTTTGCATTGCCAGAATGATGTGACGCTTTTCAACATGCAGGTACAAGAGTTCGATACACTGTTGAATCAGTTCAATGTCCTGTTCGATTTTTGCATCATCAAGATCGCGATAAGCAATGCTGAGATCCCAACTCGGTGTTGTCATGACTAAATTCCTTTCACGTAGGTAGTAATGCCAATCTGGCACAGCGGTTATCGACACCGCTTTATGCTTCTAATACTTTTTCTATTTACAGATCGAATTAGATGTTAATTCTTAAAACTGTGTATTTTGAACACTCAGAGAACAGCCAGCCCTATCGCTTTAACGCTGACAAAGCTCTGTGCAAACTGAGTGACTTGAATATGGGTTATTGATGCATTCTCTATCGATAACTTCGAGTACAAGCTCGGATTTTTCCAATCAATATCAAGGCAATGCGCTAGCAGTATGCGAATCACACCACCATGGGTAACCAACAATATATTGTCACTTGGATCATTCAAAAGTTGCGACCAAGCTTGCGTTACTCTGTCGTAGAAGCCCTGTAAACTTTCTGCACCAGTCAGTTGATGATTAACAGGATCTTGCCAAAAGGTTTCTAGCATTCCCCACTTGTCTTCAATCTCATCAAATGGGACACCATCAACGTCACCGAAGTTCATTTCCTGAAAGTCTGGTGTTACAGATAAAGGCACAGACATACGCTGTGCGTATCTGTTTGCGAGATCGCTGCATCGCCTTAATGGCGAGGTAACCACACCATCAAAAGCCACATTGTGCTGTACCAAGGCCTCACATATTTGCTTCTGAAGATCAGGATTAACCAACACATCGGATAAACCATTGAGTGCAGCTTTTCCTTCAACTTTGCCATGTCTTAGCAAGTAGATGTTCTTGGTTGTTCCATTTTCCATCAGCTTGCCTAACCTTTGATATCATTCGAATTATGAGTCGAGCTTTGAGCCGAATCGCTCGACGGTTTTAAGCTCAATGGTAATCCTGCAGCGACCAGCGTGACTCGCGCAACAACACGAGCTAGCGCTTGATTCATGCGACCCGCATTATCGACAAATAGGCGCGACACCTTACCTAGCGGCACCACACCTAAACCAACTTCATTAGACACCATGATAATTTGCGCCGGGCTTTGCTCTACGCTTTTCACTAAAACTTCAACCACGGCCTCAACTTGTTCATTGGTCGCATCATCACCCAACTCAAAAATAATGTTGTTCAACCACAAAGTTAGGCAGTCAATCAACACTACATCGTTTTGATCAAAAGACAGCAGTTTCTCGGCTAATTCAACAGGGGCTTCATGCTCAATCCACAGCTCACCACGACGTTGTTTATGGTGCACAATTCTCTCACGCATTTCATCGTCCAAATATGTGGCCGTCGCAATATAGTTGAGGCGTCCATTTGAACATGCAGCAAGCGCACATATTGCCTTTTGTTCTGCAAAGCCCGACTTACCAGAACGAGCCCCACCCAATACCAAATGGCTATTTCGCTCACTTGTTTGATTCAATTGATTCGTGTTTGTCATAGGAGTCCGCTATAGAAAATCATTGTAAAAAGCGGCAATGAACACGAGGTAAGTCAGTAACTCCATCAACTGCTGTGCCGCACCCAAACAGTCGCCAGTAAAACCACCAATTCGAGCCGTTAACCATTTTTTAAAACCAGACCGAAACAGATAGGCGACGACAGACAAAACCAAAGTGAACTCAAGACCAAACCATAAGCTAGGCAGCACGCCCACAAGTAATAGGAAAACGAGCTCGCCTTTAGTTTGCTTATTGGCCAATGGCTTACTTTTACTGGTATCCAAATCGCTGACATAAGGCATATTATAAATAAGTGACGCCGCAATCGCGCGGCTAAAGGTATAAGTGGTAACGATAACCATAAACAAGGCTGTCATGTTCACGAGTTCAGTTAATAGCACCCACTTGCCAAGCATAGCCATAACCAGTGCAGACGTGCCATAAGTCCCAATTCGACTGTCTTTCATGATGGTCAAACGGCGTTCTAAGGTCATGCCTCCACCAATACCATCAGCCATATCAGTTAAGCCGTCTTCATGAAAAGCACCAGTGAGCATCAAGCTAAAACTCATCAACAAAAAGATCGCCACCGCACTCGGTAATATGGCATCGAGTAGCAAGAACACACCGCCACACAGAACACCAAGTAATAGACCAACCGCAGAAAAGTAACGACCAGAACGGTTCATTCGCTCTTCTGAATAAGGCGTATTCTTCGGCATCGGCAAACGAGAAAAGAAACCCATCGCCAACGAAAAAAGTTCCCATTGGTATGTGATGCTATCTTTCAACGATCTTTTTGGTGCATCACTCATTAAACCGTGACTCCAGCACTCTCAAAACTCGCCATGTTGTTATAGAACTCTGCCGCCGCACGAATTATTGGCATAGCTAGCGCAGCACCTGTGCCCTCGCCTAATCTCAATCCAAGATCGAGCAGTGGCTCAGCGTCTAGCAGCTCTAATAGAATCTTGTGCCCTGACTCTTCAGAGCGATGAGCGAAGATCATGTAGTCACGGCAATTAGGTTCAATTAAGGTTGCGACATACGCCGCAACCGACACGATAAAGCCATCGACCAATACTGGTGTTCTGTTTTGATAAGCGCCAAGGAACCCACCAACCATTTGAACGATTTCATAACCACCGACTTGTGCTAGTACCTCTTTAATACCTTTATTATCTGTAAGCTCTAAACCTTTGCAACGAGCGACACCTTGCTCAACCACAGCCACTTTACGTGCTAACTGCTCGTTATTGATACCAGTGCCTAGGCCAACACACTCATCTGCAGTTCGGTTTGCTAGCGCACTTAAGATGGCAGACGCGCTGCTGGTATTGCCGATACCCATTTCACCAAACATGATGATATTCGTGCCATTTGAAATGGTTCTAGAAATTAGTTCTGTGCCCAGCTCAATCCCTCGCTCAACCGTTTCGAGGCTCATTGCCGCTTCATTAGCAAAGTTATTGGTTCGTGTACCTAAACGCTGAGAAATCAACATGTCACTGTCAGATTCAACAGGCAACAATATGCCCGTATCGACTACTGTAATATCAATATTATTCACCGCACAGAAGCAATTGATCGCTGCGCCACCGCTTAAGAAGTTCAACACCATCTGTTGCGTTACGGCACTCGGAGCAATACTCACACCTTCATCTGCTATGCCATGGTCGCCAGCAAAAATGATGATACGTGGCTTATTCAATTCGATGTGCTCAACCGCAGTTTCTTTGCCTTGGCTCTGAATCAATGCCAGTTGATGTGCGACTTTTTCTAGTAAGCCAAGCGCACCGAGTGGCTTGGTTTTTTGGTCAATTCGGTGTTGGATGTACTGCGAGTATTGGGTATCTAACATAAGTTTAGGAACACTTAAATTTAAGGTAATGGATTTCTAGGGCTGCGATTCTGTTTAAGCTAAATCGATAACACTATTTAGGGCGTGCAACAGAGAACACATTGGAAAGCGTCGCGTATTCACCGCCACCAAGTCGAGATAGAGGGTCCAATGCTAACGCATCAATCTTAAGACGTTCACTCTCTTTATCAATCACATTTTCGGAAATGTACACGGTTTCAACTTGAGCAAAGATAAGGCTTTGAGGCACCTCTCCCACTTCTTTTACTTCGTACAAGGTGCAGCCAAAAGCGACCGCACACTCTTTCACTCTCGGTAAAGAAAACCCTTCAAATTCAACTAGCTCAATATTATTCGCGGTAACTTCAGAGTCACCATGATCGAGAGTCGCTGCTGTTGCCGTCATTGTTTCTGCAGAACTTGAAGAAGCAATGTGAATCACTAGCTTACCCGTTTCAAGGGCATTACGGGTGGTATCTTTGATTTCGCCCGACGGCTTTTTCCCAACTGATAACATCAGTAGCGGCGGATTGCTGGAAACAGGCGTGAAATAAGAGAAAGGCGCTAGGTTGTACTCTTGATCAGAAGATTCCGTCAATGCCCACGCAATAGGGCGAGGAACAACGGTTTGTGTCATCAAGTGATAAATCTGAGTGGGAGCAAGAGTATCAAGCTTGAGGTTCATAGCACGTCCTTGGTCTATGTGAATTACGACTCAGTTTACGTGTTAAGCAATGCTGTATCTATGCCTAATCAACAGAAACGGTAGAGAGTGTTCTTAATTTGAACAGATCACACCGGTATTTTCTCAAATTGACAGTCAAATTGACGAACCCGAAACACCTACAATGCTGATAATAGATTTATCAATAACTTACATTTTGGCATCGTTTATGCTTTATCTAAAGTACTTGTTAATCTCTCCATTGATGAGTGCCCATACTGTGAATACCCACATCGCAGTTGCTTTAAAAGAAAACAATCGATTGAAAGACAAAACCAAACAATGATTTAGGAGGTGAAATGATTCCAAACACAAGTAAAAGAAAACCAAATAAATCGAGTAAGAAAACCAGCAAAAAGGTAAGGAAAATCCCACTCTCCTTCACCTAATAGTTGTCGAAGCAATAAGACAACAAAGTAGCAAAGTAAATAACAAGCCCGTCGCCCAGCGGGCTTTGTTATCTTTAACACCTTAATTGAGGTTTACCTAGCTAAGCACATACCTTCCGTATAAAAGCCCATCATCAAACCCCATCTTCCTAACGCTCATTCATGAAACTTTTGTTCGCTTAAAATTCAAACACTGTTTATATTAAACAAGCACTTGTAGAGCGAGTAAGGAATAGAATGAGTATTAATGGAGATAAAACATCGGTTGTTATAGCTGGTGCGACAGGGCTAATTGGTCATCATGCCCTGAGACTGCTCATTAACGAGCCCGCTGTAGAACACATCTATGCTTTGTCACGAAGAGCATTAGGTGAAGAATTTCACTCCAACAAACTCGATACACTCATCCACAACGATCTACAAGTAACGAGTTGGGACGACACCAAAGCGACGCCCAACTTAGGCATTATCTGCTTAGGCACAACCAAGAAAAAAGCAGGTTCAAAAGAAGCGCTGCGAAAGATCGATGTAGAACTGGTTAGCCAAGTGGCACAGTCGATGAAATTCCTTGGAGTTCAACGTGTCGCAGTCGTTTCTAGCTATGGCGCTTCGCCAGACTCCTATTCACACTATCTGCGCTGTAAGGGACAAATGGAGCAAAACCTAAAACGTATTGGCTTCAAGCAGCTCTTCATCGCTCGTCCAGGCCCGCTGGTGGGTGAACGTGCCGAACCCAGAACTGATGAAAAGCTCCTACAAAGAGTCTTCCCTTTAATATCTCCGTTAATGTTTGGAAAATTCAAAAACCTACGCCCTATCCAATCGGAAGATGTAGCGAAAGCAATATTATTCCGATTGTTCGAAAATAATTTCCAAAGTATCGAAATCTACACCTCGACTGACATGCTTAATTTATTAGCGAAATATCATTAAAACGTCTACCTATTCACCACAATGTTGAATATCCATCCAATCCATTGGGTGGATATTACTAATCGTTCTAATCAATTACTTTTCCTTATTTTACGTTTTGTTACAGGTCGCTATTTTAGCTAACAGTATTTGCGCCCATATATCTAAGCGCCCTATCGATTCAAGGTTATTCATAAGGAAAAACAATGTCATTTTCAGCTATCGCTGCTTTAGCGGTATTCACTGGTATCCTCTTTTTTCTCTACGGACAGCAGAAAAAAGAACACACACTTTCTCGCCTCGTTTTACTCGGTTTAGTTTTCGGTAGTGCTTTTGGCCTTGGTCTTCAACTGCTATTTGGTGAAGGCAATCCTATTATCAAAGAGACGCTCGACTGGGTAAACATTGTGGGTCGTGGTTACGTTGGCCTACTAAAAATGGTCATCATGCCATTAGTGTTAGTTTCAATGATTGCGGCAGTAGTGAAGCTTGAGAAAGGCGGCTCACTAGGTAAGATTTCCGGCATCACCATTTCTGTGTTGCTAGCAACAACGGCAATTTCTGCGATTGTTGGTATTGTTGTAACACAAGCATTCGGCTTGTCGGCTGAAGGTTTAACTGAAGGCGCTCGTGAAACAGCACGTATCGCAACACTAGAAAGCCGCATCGGTAGCGTTTCAGATCTAACGATTCCACAAATGCTGGTTAGCTTTATTCCGACTAACCCATTTGCAGACCTAACAGGGTCTCGCTCTACTTCTATCATCGCGGTAGTTATCTTTGGCGTGCTAACCGGTATTGCTGCTCGTAAGGTGATGGCAGAGAAAGAAGAATTAGAATCTCCAATCCGTACGTTCGTTGAAGCGGCTCAATCTATCGTTATGCGCTTAGTTAAGATGATCATGGCACTAACGCCATATGGCATCGCAGCATTAATGGCGAAGGTAGTCGCAACGTCAAGTGCTTCTGACATCCTAAGCCTATTGGGCTTCATCGTTGCTTCTTACGTCGCTATTATCCTGATGTTCGTCGTTCACGGTGTGTTGGTTTCTTTTGTTGGTGTCAACCCGAAAGAGTACTTCCAAAAGATCTGGCCAGTACTGACGTTCGCTTTCACGTCTCGTAGCTCTGCAGCAACTATTCCCCTGAACGTTGAAGCTCAAATCACTAAGTTAAACGTGCCACCAGCGATTGCTAACCTGTCTGCGTCTTTCGGTGCGACAATTGGTCAAAATGGTTGTGCGGGTATTTACCCTGCAATGCTTGCAGTTATGGTTGCGCCTACGGTTGGTATCGACCCAATGGACATTAACTTCATTCTGTCTCTCATTGCTATTATCACAGTGAGCTCATTTGGTATTGCCGGCGTTGGTGGCGGTGCAACTTTCGCGGCACTTATCGTACTACCCGCGATGGGTCTTCCTGTGACTATCGCAGCACTGCTTATCTCTATCGAGCCACTTATCGATATGGCACGTACTGCGCTTAACGTATCTGGTGCAATGACAGCTGGTACAATCACAAGCCGCCTATTGGCTAAAAAGGACAAGCAGCAAGATTTGGAACAAGCGAACGCTTAATTCTGAATCAAACATCTCGACAAACAAAAAACCGATGCCTGTGCATTAATGCCGTTCACTTAAGAGTGAACGGCATTAATGCACGTGCGAGGCCTTAGTTTTATCTACAGAGTAATTTATCCATAACTAATTAACCTATTAGCTAATTAACCACTCCCAACTCACTGAATCACTCTCAGTCCATTCGAGTAATGAAGGTTTGTTCGTCATCGACAAAAGCCACATAGTCACCGTGATAGATAAACACTCGACCTCGCCCTTCAACGATACACGCAAGCTGTGGATTCAAATCTTCTTCAAGATCTTTGCTTTGATACGTGCCGGTATCGGTGATCACACCACGGAGAGTCGGCAAAAAACCATAGCTGCGCTTGGCTTGGTCAATCAGGCTCAATTCACTGGCGGTCGAGAAGTAAGATGGGATTGGACCTGCATCTTCGATAAACATCGGTTTCAGTTCTTCAAAAGCTGTAATCACCAGCCAGTCGATGCCGTTAACGTGATGGATAAACATTGTTTATAAATACCTAGATTCTCGATAATTCTGATGCGGGAATTCTATCACTATCCGACGCGATTTGCGGCAGAACCACATTTTCTTTTATCTTCCTGTTTTTAAGAGGATGCACAACTGATCTTCATCGCGAGTTGGACGTATAGGTCCCTTAAAATGAAGGAAATACTATGGCCAACGTCTATGTCAGCATCGGAAGCAACATTAACCGCGAACACCACGTCACAAAGTCTCTCAAAGCACTGAATGAACGCTTTGCACCGCTGCACATTTCTAATTTCTACGATTGCGAACCTGTCGGTTTTGACGGAGACAACTTCCTAAACCTAGTCGTTGGGTTCGAATGTGACCTGACTGTCGCAGAGCTAATTAAGGTTCTGCATCAAATCGAATCAGAGAACGATCGCAGACGTCAGACCAAAGCCTACGCTTCACGCACGATGGATATCGACATCCTTCTTTATGGCAATCAAGTAGGCATTATCGATGGCGTAGAACTGCCGAGAGGCGAAATCACCGAGTACGCATTTGTGCTCAGGCCATTAGTTGATATTGCCGCACAAGAACGTCATCCCACCTTAAATATCTCGTTTCAGCAACTCTGGGAAAGCTTCGACCAGATGAGTCAGAAAACCGAGCCCATCTCTTTTGAGATCAGCTTCACTTAGCCCGTACATGACTGAAAAAGAACGACTAAAAAAGAACAACTGAAATCTTAATCGCGTGACTTTACTGATCTTTTCTTAAAACAAGCACGTAACTGACTTCACTTTCTAAGGATTGGACACTGTTATGAATCACAACGCTATTATCACCATCACAAACCTGAGACTAAGAACCTTCATCGGTTTCAACGAAGAAGAAAAGTCGAAACAGCAAGACATCGTTATCAATGCAGAAATTCACTACCCGGCTAACAACCTTTGTCTCTCTGATGATGTGGACAACGCGCTCAACTACAAAAACATCTGCAAGAAGATCATTCAACACGTCGAATCTGGACGGTTTCTGCTTTTGGAAAAACTAACCAGCGACGTACTTGGCATCTGTATCGACCATCCATGGGTGCGATACGCTCAAGTGAGAATTGATAAGCCTCATGCGCTACGTTTTGCCGACTCTGTCTCGCTCACCCTGATCTACGAAGCAGACAACGACAGTAATTCATAAGGAGAGCGTCATGCTGAATATAGAAGCCGAAAAAGTAAGAGAAGCTTTGCTCGCAAAAGGACTTGAAACCCCAATAACAGCGAGCGAAATGAACCCCGATCAAAAGTACAACCGCATCAAAGGGCTTTTGACCGAAGTGGTCAGTACCCTTGGACTGGATTTAACCGATGACAGCCTTGCTGAAACACCTCATCGCATCGCAAAGATGTATGTCCATGAGATATTTTCAGGGCTTGATTACGATAACTTCCCAAAAATCAGTGTTATAGAAAACAAAATGTCAGTTGATGAAATGGTTAAGGTATCAGGTATCGATTTAACATCTACATGCGAACACCACTTCATTACCATCGATGGTTTAGCGGAAGTGGCTTATATACCTGAAAACAAGATCCTTGGGCTGTCTAAAATTAACCGTATCGTTCGGTTCTTTGCTCAGCGTCCTCAAGTGCAAGAACGCCTTACTCAGCAAATCCTGGTCGCGATACAGACTCTAGTGGAAACAGAAAATGTGGCCGTGACAATTAAAGCCACTCACTACTGCGTTAAATCCAGAGGTGTCATGGATGCAAACTCTGAAACTTCAACGACCGCGCTCGGTGGTATTTTCAAAACTAACCCTCAAACCAGAGCTGAGTTTTTACGATGAGTGAAACGATACTAATAACCGGCGTGGGAAAGCGACTCGGCTTCGCACTGGCGCAGCAATTTTTAGCGGATGGATACAAAGTAGTTGGCACCTACCGCAGCGACTACCCGCAACTGCAACTGTTGCGCGATAGTGGAGCCGACTTGCAGCAGGTAGACTTTTATCAACAAAGCAGCCTAGAAGAATTTCTTCATTATGTGGGTCAAGAATATAAAACACTCAGAGCCATCATACATAACGCATCCGACTGGAAGCCTGAGAACAAAAGCAACCCCAGTGAGAATGCCTCACAAATCATGCACCAGATGATGACGATTCACGCAACAGTCCCTTATCTGTTCAATTTAACTCTCAAAGACCAGCTGATGTCTGGCGATCAAACTTCAGATATCATCCACATCAGTGATTACGTTGCGGAAAAAGGCAGTAAAAAACACATCGCTTACGCGGCCAGTAAAGCGGCGCTCAACAACCTGACGTTATCGTTCTCAGCAATGCTGGCTCCCAAGGTGAAGGTAAATACCCTCTCTCCAGCCATGATTAAGTTCAATGATCATGACGATGAGGCATACAAAACCAAAGCACTTAAGAAAGCTCTGATACCCGCAGAAGCGGGCTTTGAAGAAATAATAGATGGCATCAAGTTTGTGTTGGCCAGTCACTACATGACAGGAAGAACTTTGCACCTTGATGGCGGAAGGCATTTGAAGTGAAGTCCTTGCATTATCTGCTATCTAAAACAGCTGTAACCTGCCCATTAAAGACGGTTGCCCAGTTTAGCCTGTGCCAAATGGTAGCCTCTGTCTATCATCTCTTGCGAGCGATCAAACTCTAAGGTGCCACAAGCATTACGTGGGATCTCAAGCGTAATATCGGCGGGGTAAGCGGCCAATTTTTGGCGAGCAATCGTCGATTGCATCGCATCAAATGCTTGGTTGGCAATATCGTAAAAAGCAAAGTTGAAGGTCATTTTGCTTTTTACACTACTACCGAGATTATCGATAAAATGAACCACCTTCTCATGCAGGTTGCTCTCTTTTGTTGGCAGGGAAACCGGTATCACTTCCTGTTTAACCATTTCAGGTTCACCCCCTAAGTTCACAGCCAGTGTAAAGTCTGTATTATCACTAAAGGTAGGCGCAATCGGTACGGGATTGAGAACGCCGCCATCAATGAGCACTTCTCCATTGATAACGTGAGGGGTCAAGAACAGCGGCAAAGAGATAGAGGCACGAATAGCATCAAACAGAGAGCCTGATTGCAACCAAACCTCTTTTTCATCGGCGACGTTGGCAGCAACTGCGGTATAAGGGATAGGCAGATCTTCAATTGAAATCTCGCCGATCAGTCCACGCAGTGTGTCGATGATCTTGTCCCCTTTGAAGATACCACTCGATTGCCATGAAAAGTCCAACAACATTGCCATATCACCTTGGTCGATACTGGTGACCCACTCTTCAAATTCATCCAACTTACCCGCAGCGTAGACACCACCGATAAGTGCGCCAATTGAACAACCAGAGATGGATTTTATCTGATAGCCATGCTCAATGAGCCAGCGGATGATTCCAACGTGAACCAAGCCTCTTGCGCCACCACTGCCCAGTACCAATGAGACCGTTTTTTCCATCGTACTCATCCTTTAATTCATTAGTTCTTTAGTTCTTTAGTTCTTTCAGCAAAATCATATCACTTCGTGTAGCCATGAGTAGAGGTCACTGGTCTATAAATAAACTAAGTCACACTATTTATAGCTTCTCATATTAGCCCTCACACTCTACGACTAATGTCTAACTACCTGAGACTATTTGTTTTTTTTGGTTTGGTATAAGGTACTAACAACTAAATGTTAATGAGTTTTTAATTTTAAGTTGACGCATTGTTTGCGCTTCTGCGTGAGTCAATAACGTTTGTTGGAATAACACGCCTTAGAGTGTGAACGAAAGGAATCAAAATGAGCAGTACTTTAGAGTCCGTACATATACAAGCAGATAAGCCTCAAGCCAATGAGGATGAACTCACTTATGAACAACAACACAAACCAAGCTCGGAGTTTGATTCCCGCGAACAATATTTAGAACATGAATTACAAATCATGTCGCCTAAACGCTGGCGTCCTAACTTGCCGTTTAAAGATTATCGATTCGAGATAGAAGACACCATCCCAGCGATGGCGGCGACCATTGGTAAAGTGGTTATGGTGGGCGCGATTGCTGCTACCTTTGCGGGGGCTCTCGGATTAGATGAAGGCTTTATTTTAGAAAACGTTCGTTATGAACTGCTCATCGCCTCTGTTTTCATCATTATTTTCTCTGGCTTTTTATTGCCGACCGCGAACCTCGCAGGTACACACGGCCCACTTATCCCTTTGATTCCTATTGTGGTTGCAGCAGGCGGTCACCCTATGGCCTTTGGCTTGTTGATTGGCGCTTTTGGCCTCATCTTAGCCATCAGTAAAGGTGGCAGCATGTTGGCCAACCTCACCAGTAAAGGCGTATGTGGCGGCTTGTTACTCTACCTTGGCTTTGTTGGAACCGCTTCTCAAGTGAAAAAGCTGTTCGCTTGGGCCGAGGGAATCGGCATGAGCCATATCGCGTTTGTCGTGATCTTCTGCACAATCATTTTGTACGCGTTATTGGAACATTTCCGTAAGCGTTGGCTAGCTGTACCTCTTAGCTGCTTGCTGGGTGGTACGTTAGCATTTGCAATGGGCGCCCCGTTTTCTTTTCAAACCGAGCCGGGTTTACCCAACATGAACCCTATGTATTGGTGGGGAGAAGATACAGGTTGGATGCTAGGCCTACCGACGATTGAACATTTCATGGTGGTATTGCCATTTGCGATTCTAGCGGTAGCGATGTGGTCGCCAGATTTCTTAGGCCACCAAGTGTTTCAAAAGATCAGCTATCCAGAACGTACCGAAAAAGTGCACATGAACATTGACGACACCATGACCACGGCTTCAATTCGCCAAACGTTCGGTTCTCTGCTCGGTGGTACTAACTTTACGTCTTCATGGGGGACTTATATCGTACCGGCGGCGATTGCTAAACGCCCTATTCCTGCCGGCGCATTGCTCACAGCTCTGTTCTGTATCATCGCCGCAGTTTGGGGTTACCCGATGGATTTAGCTATCTGGCAACCTGTGCTTTGTGTAGCGCTGATTGTTGGTGTATTTGTGCCATTGCTAGAAGCTGGAATGGAAATGACGCGTGAAGGGAAAACCACACAATCAGCAGCGATTGTTGTATTTTCTTCAGCGCTCGTTAACCCTGCATTTGGTTGGGCTCTCACCATGCTATTGGATAACTTAGGCTTAGTCGGTTGTAAAGAACGTAGTAGTGAGCTTAGTAAAATGAGCCGTTGGGTGTTGCCTGGCATTATGTTTATTGTGCTAAGTGGTGTAATGGCGTTGGTTGGCCTTCTACCGGGGATTCCAGCGATTATCCCAAGCTTTCGCTAAGCTCTAAACAAGCGTTATCGAATGTTCGACCCTTTCTGTTATTAAGTTTTATTACGTTATGAGGAGCTTTTAAAAGGCGCATTTCCTCTCAAACTTTAATGTCTACCGACAAGAAGGTGTACCTCAAATTTGCACCACACCGAAGAAGCAGAACTTGAAATTTACATATGCATGGTGTTTTATAGTAGAGAGCGTAACCATCAAGGCCTCAATGACCTCATTCCTGATGAAGCTTATTTCAGCAGGGAAAAATACGCGGTATAAGCTGGATCAACCACTTAAGAGAATTAACTTATGTGTGCGACCGTTGGGGTCTACTTCTCTACTTATCAAGGACAGTCAATATGTGCACTAATTTTTCCATTACAGGGATGACATTGGACCCAAACAAAAACATCCCCGTAGTTGGTCGTTCAATGGAGTTAGGACCCAGCCTTAAATCAGAGTTATTTTTCCGCAGCGTAGGACATGAATACACTCAAGGTGCTGCGAAGGAGTTGACACCATACAGTTTTGCGAGTGATGAATTTGCTGTACGACCAGACATTACCCTAGTGAACGCCAAGTTATACACATGGAAAGGCAAGTACGACTTTGTTGCTTTAAATGGGTTTGCTACCTCAATCGAAGAGAGCATTGGTGTATCGCAGATGTTGGCCGATATCGCGAGCAATGGTATGAATAAAGAAGGATTGACGTCTGGAACTATGGTTTTGGTGCAATCTGAATATCAAGAACCACTGAAGCAAGATGGAGAATTAAAAAACAGCAAAGGGGTGGTTTATTATCCGAGTATTACTACGTGGATCCTGTCTAACTGCGCGACTTGCCAAGATGTGATTGATGGTCTCCAGTACGATAAATTGGCCGTCAATAAGCATGGCTCTGACTTAAAAGAAAGCGATATCCCAGATGACGATAAAATCCTAGTTGCCAATCCTTTTTCTAAAGTACCAAGTGCAATGCACTTTCATTTTCATGTACAAGACGCTTTGGGCAACGGCATCGTATTGGAGTATGTAGACGGAAAACTCACGATTACCGACCTTAACCCAATCGGTGTGTTAACTAACGACCCGTTGATTGCTTGGCAGCAAGAGAATGTCCTGCACAACTATGTTGATGTGGTGCCATTTAACTTCCAAGACAATGACGGTCACGCAGCAACCCCTAATGTTGAAACCTATGATAATGCAGCAAGTCGATTTAAGTGCAGCTCTCACGCTCAAGGTACAGGCTTTTCTAAAGTCCCTGGTAGTTCGACGCCTTTAGATCGTTTTGTAAGAGCGTCCATGATGGCCAACTTCTCTTTCCCTGTGTATCAGTTAACGGATGATGAGGATATTTTGGTTGCCAACTTGGATTCTATGCAACATAGAAAAGAAACGCTGAGCAGAGATATTAGAGTAGGTAAAGAAGACGCGACGACATTAGCCTTCCACATTTTAAATACCGTGGACATTCCGCAGGGAACGAGTAGAGACTCCACTGGTGAACTGGTTCATGACTATACACAGTGGGCAACCGTATCGGATTTGGTCAATAAAAAGTACTCAGTGAGAATGTACGAATCACCACAAATATTCAGCTTGGACCTAAATAAATTAGACTTTAAAAAGCTAGAAAAAGAAAAACCATACAAGTTAGATGTTGGCAATAAGTCTATTGATATTACAAATAAGGTAAACGAACGATAGTACTGCGCTTAAGTGAGATAGATTGTTTGCCCCTTTCTATTATCAAGCTTTGTTCGGAGCACAAAAAGGCCTCGCACACGCGAGGCCTTAGTTTTATCTATCGAACGGTTACAGCTAACCTTTATCAACGGCAACGCCCTACTGCACTGACTTCAACGCTTTCATCAACGTTGTGTGAGCGGCTGCCTAAGCGCCAACCGTGAGTTAAGATCAGCGCCGACTCCCCGCTCCCACTTTTGTCATACGCAATTTGCTCACCATCATGGGATATCGCATGCCGCACTTAATCGTTGAATCATGAGCTATGGCATTCATACTACCAAGCGCCATGAACTTCAAGAGTGTGATGTTGGAGACGGGAAATTATGTTCTAGATAGCTTTCATAAGCTAACAATTACACTACCACTACATTAGCAAACCCAAGAGCTAACAAGAAAAACAATATGAAGATCAATCACTGAAGTGAAACAAATAAAGGTGTTTGCACTTTGGCAACTATAGATAATAGATTCCACTGCCGTTGAAAATTTGCTGATACCTGCTTTTAGATATCCATTATATTCATAATGCCTATTAATAACCCCGATATGTAAGGTGCTCGACTTATCGCATTCTGCTAACATTACTGCACACTAAAAATCAGGAAAAATTCAATGTGTACAAAAGCTTACCTCTCTATCGAGAGTATTACTAGTGGCTGTCTATCAACAGGCTGTAATACTTTTTACTCAATGGGTAACAGCTACCAGTTAGGTCACGAAGATGAAATTACAGTCCTTTCTTTCTCTCATTCAATAGCTCACGATAGTCGATCTGTCCATGCTCCGATTCAAATTGTTAAAAAGATTGATAAGTCTTCGCCAGTTTTAGCCCAAGCATGTTCTGATGGCGAGGAGTTAAAATGTCGTTTGACCTTTTATCGACCAAATCACAAAGGTGGGGATGAACTTTTTTATGAAATAACACTAAGTGGTGCACTGATTCGGTCGGTTTCATCTCATATGCCTCATGTCGTCGACTTTAACGACAGTGAAATGACGGAAACAGTTGCAATCGCATACAGAGACATCAACTGGCGTCACGTTGGCGCAAACACTGCCGCGTTTGCCACTTGGCTGCAACCATTTTCAGAGTTACAGGAAAAGAACTAATCGATGAGTCATACTTCAGAACAAGTTGAAGAAGACGGAGTAAGAGTCGCTGTAAGAGGCTTACTTCGCCAAGCTAATATGTACAGTATGAGCCACTTGCAAGATCCAACCTCCCAGCATCAATTTAGAGAGGAGTACCGCTTTCTTGGTCAATGCTTATTGAACGATTACCAAAAAGGTATTCTTTTTGGGGACAAACTTGTTCGGTTGGTAAAGCAAGAGCGGCAAAGTTTGATTGATCAGGCGCTCGAACTGGGCAAGTATGGTATTGGGCTTGTTGCTGGAGTAGGACAGTTATCTGCTGGATATGGTCTCTGTGTGACTAGTTCTATTTTTTCGATTGCTGGCGCATCTTGGTGCAGTGGTGTTGGCGCTCCAATGATTACACATGGAGGAAACAACATTTACGAAAACTCATACAATATGACTGGTAACATCGTTCAGAATTGGAAAGGAGAGTACACTGGTGACTATGGAAACAGCAACAGCACCTTGAGAAAAGGCTATCAAAAAATTGCGGCTAGTGTGGGGCTAAGTGAAAGAGATGGTAATATGGCATATGCGACTGTAGATATTGCTACAAGTGTATATGGACTAAAAAGTACTTTAAAGACAGTCCCACATGCAAATGTACCTAATGCTCAACAATTTAAACTATTTTACTATTCATCTAGAGATTTTTCTAAAGGATGGAGAACAATGTCTAAGGGCGCATTACTTAACGAAACATTTGGTAATTACAACACATTGAGCGATGCAGCAAGCCCTTACTTTAACAAGGATCAATAATGTCAGTAGTACAATACGTATTGATTAGTTTAATAGGAATTGGAATAAACCATTTTCTTTCAGAGCATTACCGGAAAAACAATTCCAAAATGCAGTTTATTGCATATGTGATTATTGCATGTGCATTTGGGCACCAGCACTATAGCATTTTGTTTGAAAAGGTCGTCGTTGATAATTGGTTATTCTTTTTTACATCTAATGCAGCCACCGTATCAGACACGTTAAGGTTTTTAAGCTTTATTTTCTTAGTATTGACTACCGCTACATTGCCACCATCAAAACTAAGCGGGCTGTTTAAACGGTTAGCGATTCGTACTTAATTATGACTAATTGATATTCAAGGCTAGCGACACTCAACGCATGTCGTTATTGGGACTGAGTAAAACGCTGATGGAAGTGGCATTTCGCTGCGCTGCAATGAGCCGCTTCGAAGCTGAGCAAAACGTGCTAACGATTAGGGGAAAGGAAGGTATTAAAAGAAGCGTTAAAGCACTTATCGGGCAGTTGAGTAACAATGATGACTTGCTTGAACCTGACTTCTCAACATTGTACCTGCACGTCGCATTAGATTACGTCTTATTCAGGCATGCTAATTTGCTTTCAGCAGAAGAGCGCGACATCCTCACTACTGCCTTACATAATTCGCCTTTTAAAGACACATTGGCAAAACTTAGCCTAGAGTCGCTTTCAAAAAAGCTTAACTATTGCGAATACAAAAATTCTTAATCACTTTGATCAGTGTTGTGTTGAACGAGTCTAACAAGGCCTCACAATCGCGAGGCCTTGTTTTATCTAAGTTTCAACGAACAAGCAGCTAGCAATTTACGATAGTAAAACTAAATTAACTCGAGAGCCATTCATCCAGAACTTTAATGAATTTAGGGTTGATGAGATAACCGATGGAAGCATGCGGATTGCTTTTTCCGTTTCGAATATTGAGGTTGTAGGTTGGGTGGATATCTTTCATTCCGCCGGGTATCAAATCCAGTTTGAGCATATCCTTAAAGTCATTTCTAATTTTACTATCATGAGAGATAAAATCATCTTCTGCCGATATGTTTATCCATTGCTGAATGTTCAAAGGGTACTTCTTCTCATCTTTCAAGCGACTCCCTTTTAGCCTGTCTTTTACGTTTTCATCGCCTAACGGTGACCCGAGCGTAAGCAATAAGTTGACCTTTCTGTCTGCGCCATAGTCGTGTCTATACTCTCCGTAATGAGACAGCTTCCATAACACGTCATAACTGATCATCGATCCGAGACTGTGCGATACAATCATCACATCATCTTGATTATCAAGCGCTTCCTTTAGTTCAACCAATAGCCTATGCCTGACATCGCTACCAAAATAGGTATCTTCATTCCAATAATGCGCCATATCCGGCGCGACCTTAGTTATGAGTGTCTCAGCCACACCCAGCTTTCCAAATAGCGATGAAAAAGTATCTGCTAACGCCTCTTTCAGAAAACCAATTTTAGATACCTTGTTATACGTTGTTTTATTGAACTGGCTTGTCTTGTATTTTTTGAGTTCAGACAGCGCTTGTTGTCGACTTGCAGGGCACGGTGAGATCGTGAACGTTTATTAATCAAAATAACGA
>NZ_JBFRQW010000035.1:0-12977 GCF_041472735.1 Vibrio sp. 10N.261.46.E11 | reverse complement strand
TGCTTAACTTACAAGCATTAAGCACTAGGCTCGGTTTTTTGTATTCTACATTCTACTCACAAGAGCGAAGCTATCAATTATAGATTGATATTACAGCTCTGCGTTGTGGTAAACCTGCTGAACGTCATCACAGTCGTCAAGCATGTCTAAGAACTTCTGGAACTTCTCAGAATCTTCTTCAGCTACTGGCGTAGTTGTTTGAGGAACGAAAGTGATTTCCTCAACGTCTAGCGTTAGGTCTGGGAACGCAGCGTTTAGTGCTGTCTTCGTTTTGAAGAACTCAGTCGTTGGAGCGAATACAGTGATAACACCGTCTTCTAGCTCAACGTCAGTCACGTCTACGTCTTCCATCATTAGCGTTTCTAGGATGATCTCGTCATCTTCGCCTGCAAACTGGAATACAGCTTGGTGAGCGAACATGTGAGAAACAGTACCTTCAACACCGATTTTCGCGCCAGTCTTAACGAAACATTGGCGAACGTCTTGGAAAGTACGGTTGCCGTTGTCAGTTAGACAGTCAACGATTACGCTTGTGCCACCTGGGCCAAAACCTTCGTAACGAGCTGGTTGGAAGTCTTCACCGCCGCCGCCGTTCGCTTTATCGATCGCTTTGTCGATAACGTGAGCGGGTACTTGGTCTTTCTTCGCTTTAGCAATCAGGTGCTTAAGAGGTAGGTTCATGTCTGGGTCAGAGCTGCCGTTCTTAGCCAGTACGTAAATCTCTTTACCGTATTTAGAATAAACTTTAATTTTTGCGCCTGCAGTTTTCGCCATTGAGGCCTTGCGCACTTCAAAACTTCTTCCCATCGGGATCTTCTCTCTGATTCAATTAACGGTGCAAATTCTAGCAAATTACTGTGTCATTTCAATTCTACAGCATTGCTGGGCAAGGTTTGTCTGCGTTTATGCGACACCCATTACCCGTTTGTATTTTTCTACAGACTGATCAAACCAAGCCTTTTCTTCTGGATCACCTAGCTTCATTGCTTCTTCAACAATGGCTTCAGGGCCACATTTCGCTTGCTTCAATTTCCATACAAGAAACGATGCTTGCTTATCCAGTTCGATTTTATTTTTCTCGCTGGGTGGAAGGAGTGAAAGGTTGATAGACATTATTAGCCTTCGTCTGTAATACGCTTGGCCGAGAAATATATCATAGAGCAGCCTCATAAAACCAATACTATGAGTAACAGAAAGGGTTTATGAGACCCGAAACCAAGCAAGTCACTGATGCAGGTCAAGCTAGTTTGAGAGAAGTGACGCCCCATGATGCGAAAGTATCACTTATTCGACTCACCTCATGAGCCGAATAATGAGTTAATCACATCACAAAGGCGAAAGCGTAGTTTCTAACCGGCAATACTATTCACTCACCGCGAAAACATCGCAGCGTGAGGCGCAGATGAAATCATTTTTGTGGAGGCCTTTGATTGAGTGGCTCCACCAAGTGACGGTGACTTTGCCCCACTCCAATAAGATCGAAGGGTGATGAAATTCTTCTTCTGCCAATTCTGACACCTTGTTGCTGAATGCCCAAGCTTGTTTGTAGTTCTTGAACTTAAACACCTTCTCAAGCTGTGGGATGCCGTCTCTTTCCATGATCTGCCAATCAGACAACTCCAACAGTAAAGATTGTTGCTCGTCTTTACTTAGGGCAATCGCGTCGATACTGCAGGCTTCGCATTTTTGTTCATTCAACATGTGTTGGTTCCTTGGGTTCAAAAAGTGGTGGTAGTAACCCCGCATCAATCGCGAGATCAGCTTGCTGTAATAGGTTTTCCTGACTGATTTTGAAGAGCTCAGACAGCTCGTCGATCACGTAATATTTTGGCTGCATAATGTCGATGCGGTAGGGTGTTCTTAAAACGGTTTGCAGATCGAACCGCTCACGAACGGCTAAATCCCCTCCCAACGCATACATGGTTTCCGCCGGAGAAGAAAGAATGCCACCGCCATAGATTTTCAATTGTTGGCCTTCTTTTACTAAACCGAACTCGACCGTAAACCAATACAAACGGGCAAGATAAGCGCGCTGTTTGGATGTCGCCGCTTGGCCTAATTTTCCATAGTGCTCAGTAAAAGCCGCGAAATCGGCATTGGTGAGCATGGCACAGTGGCCGAAAATTTCATGAAAGAAATCAGGTTCTTGTAAGTAATCGAATTCATCTCGCGTTCTCAAAAATGTCGCCACTGGGAATTTCTTATTCGCGAGCAAATCAAAGAAACGGTCGAAATCGATTAACGCCGGAACAGGCTGAACCTGCCAACCTGTTGTTTCCTTTAGCACTTTATTTATCTCTGGAAGCTGAGGAACTCTGTCTAATGGCAGATCCAGCAGGGTCAAACCGTGCAAATAGGCATCACAAGCGCGGTCACTAATGACGTCCAGTTGCCTTTTCACCAAGTCGTGCCAAATGGCATCTTCTTCGAGGCTCCACTCAACCCATCCCTCTTGGCTCACGGGCTTAGAATGATATTGAGTCATTACACACCTCCTTTCGAATGTCTCACTTTAAGCCTATATCCACTCCTTATAAGCGCCAATTTGCGCGATTTTTCGAAACAGGCGATCGTGTAACATTTTATTTACACAATTCCGCCAGACGCTTATTTTGCTGAACTTTTGACTTTGTAAAACCTAAATACCAGACTGAAAACGTTAACTTTTTGTTAAAGGTAAAGGAATGCACGAAAGCAATAAGCCCATTTGGCAGCCAAGCGAGCAGCGTATCGCCGATGCCAACTTAACCCGATTTATCGATAGCCTTGAACAATCTGGGTTAAACCTAGATAGGGACGTAAAAAGCTACGCCGAACTCCATCAATGGTCTGTAGAACATCCGGAATCGTTTTGGCAAAACGTGTGGCAGTTTTGTGGAATGGTTGGCTCGCAAGGCTCTACTAACAAGGCAGAAAGCGAGACCATCAAAGCTCAAGGTGAGAGCCGCTGGCAGCAGCCTAAATCGAATCGTGATGCGGTTTGGTTTCCCAATGCACAAGTAAACTACGCCGAGAACTTGCTGATTTTGGCGCAAACTATGCCTAATGAACTGGCGATTTGGTTTGAGAATGAACGTGGCGAACAACAGAGTTATACATGGAAAACCCTGTGTGAAGCGGTCTCTAGCGTTCAGCAATGGCTTGTCGATAGCGGAGTGAAGCAAGGTGATGTGGTTGCTGCGTATACGCCCTATCTGCCACAAACCGTAATAGCGATGCTGGCAACCACCAGCTTAGGCGCGATTTGGACATCGACCTCGCCTGATTTCGGTGTCGAGAGTGTGATTGAGCGATTTGGCCAAGTGAAACCCAAGGTGTTGTTGACCTGTGATGGCTATACCTTCAATGGCAAAACGTTCGATATGACGGACAAGAACCGTGAAATCATCGAGCACTTAACCGAGCTAAAACAGGTGTGTCAGATCGGTTACTTGGGAAGCAATGACTTTGAAAATGATGTGTCCACCCGAAGCTGGCACAGCATCATTAATCACTATCAGCCACAACCTGTACGATTTGTGCGTGTCGGCTTCAATGAACCATTGTTTGTGCTCTACTCTTCCGGTACGACAGGCAAGCCCAAGTGCATTGTTCACTCGGTTGGTGGCACCACCATCAACCACCTAAAAGAGCATCAGCTTCATTGCGATATTAAACCGAAAGATCGCGTGTTCTACTACACCACTTGTGGTTGGATGATGTGGAACTGGCACGTCTCTGCGCTCGCCAGCGGTGCTTGTTTAGTGATCTTTGATGGTAGCCCGGTTTATCCGCAACCTAACGTTCTGTGGGATTTAGCGCAGCGAACTGATGTATCGACATTTGGCACCTCAGCCAAGTATCTAGAAGCGATTGAGAAAGCGGAACTCTCACCGTTCGACAGTCACTCTCTTCCCCACTTAAGAACACTGTGCTCAACGGGTTCTGTGCTTTACCCAGAGCAGTTCGATTACGTCTATAAACACATCAAACAAGACCTGCATTTAGCCTCAATTTCTGGAGGGACAGATATTTGTGGCTGCTTTGTTTTAGGTAATCCCATCTCGCCGGTGTATCGCGGTGAGTGCCAACAGGCAGGGCTTGGAGTTGATATCAAGGTGTTCAATTCTTCTGGTCACAAGGTCGATCACGAACGTGGCGAATTAGTGTGTACAAACTCCCTACCCAACTTCCCCGCAGGCTTTTGGAATGACACCGGAGAGCGCTACCACAGCACCTATTGGGATAGGTTCGATAATGTGTGGCATCACGGAGATGAAGTCGCACAGAGCGAACATAGCGGCTACCTGTTCTACGGGCGAGGCGACACCACACTCAACCCTGGTGGCGTGCGAATTGGGACTGCCGAGATCTATCAACAAGTGAACACCATTGAAGGCATTGTGGATTCGATAGCAGTCGGCAAAGACATCGAACGGAACGAGCAGATATGGCTATTTGTTCAATTACAGCAAGGTTTGGGTCTAGATGATAACTTGTTGGCAGCCATCAAGAGTAAGCTCAAATCATCATGCTCACCAAGGCATGTGCCAAGCCAGATATTTGCGATCAGCGATGTGCCGAAAACACGGTCCGGCAAACTGGTGGAGTTGGCAGTGAAACAGGTCGTAAATGGTAAGGATGTAAAAAACCTCGGAGCAATTGCTAACGCCGAAGTTTTAGATGAAATAAAACGCGTAATTTCGCTTTAGTGTTAAAGCCTAGAATAGCTTAATTAAGAAGAAAAAAGTCCTCCATGGGTTTAATGCCGTGGAGTTTTTTATCTGTATTTAAATCGGATAGTCAGGATATGTATGTCGCTTTTAACTCAGGTTTAAGTAGTTCTAACAGATTACCCAAATCGGAATGCCAAAAATTTGCTTTATCCGCTATGCAGCGCAGCGCTATAAAGTCCCTGGAATGGCCTAACTCAGAAAACAACTTACTTGAGTTTTGTGATCTATATTGCAATTTTTAGTGCACAACAAATCTGTGAAAAAGTAAAAAAGACACACGACAAAACCAATTAGCCTGTTCTTCTAGTGACATTAACTATGTATTTCATCTTTAACCCCCACTTTTCTATCGAATTAGCCATACATTTCAACATTATCTATTCATACCGCCCAACGATAAAATAATAAATTCCCCAAAATCATTGGACCTTCCATGAATCAAGAGCCACCAAGAGACATTCTTAAACCTATTTCAAAGCCCTGTTCTCGAATTGGTTGGATAGTAGAAGTTCATCCAGAAAAGAATCGAGTCAAAGTAGGTTTTGAGAACAACCCATTTTCTCAACCTCTCTGGGCGTCAATAGGCCGTGCTTTTACTCAGTCTGAAATTTTTATGGCCATCGATAATAAACTCGATTGCCGAATCTCTTTTCTATCCGAAGATCTTACCATTCCAACATTGGTTGATATCTATATATCTTTGCTTGAAGAACAAGAGCTTGTTGTTAAAGCAAAAAAGATAACACTTCATGCGGAAGAAGAAGTACTTATTGGCTCTGGAACGACACAAACCAAATATAGTGGAATGGATGGCCGTATCACTACAACTGCCAAGCATGTCAGTAGTAGCGCTGAAAAAATCCATAAGATTCAGGGTACTAAGGTAAAACTCAACTAACCCACTTAATCTAAGTAGGACATATTAATGGCAGTAACAATAAGTGCAAATGGACTCAGTGTTGTCCATAAAGGCTCCGGAGGCGAGGCAAATGCCACCCTGCCTGATGTGTGCCTTACTACAGTTGGTAACTCTGTTGTCCCGATCCCTTATGGAAACAACGCCAAGTCGGCAGATTTAGTGGAAGGCACCACAACCGTCTCGGCTGATGGTGGCAACAGCATTGCTTTAAAGGGCAGCAAATTTGCAAAGAGCACAGGCGATGCGGGTGGGGATAAGAAAGGCGTCGCATCGGGTACGATAGAGTCCGAGGCCGAATTCATTTCCGCATCACCGAATGTCATCATCGAAGGGAAAGGCGTGGCAAGACTTTCTGACCAAATGACGATGAACAAGGCCAACACCATGTGTTTAGGCGGCGTTCAAAACCCGGCCGTCACGGTCACTGAAGATGAAGAAGGCACGTACACTGTCTACGTCAAGGCTCGATACCCGGATGGTGTACTTCTCAAGAACGCAGACTTTGACATTACCGATGTCTCTGGTGGCGCTCTGTCTCCTGGTCACTTTGATAACTCTGGAAAAAGCAAAGTATCAGGTTTAAAGCCGGGTCAAATCAAAATTCTGGCCAAAGAGAGTACGGATGAGTTTATTGCTACCCCAGTCCGTATAACCAACCCACACTACCTACCCGATTACAATGATGATGACTTCTTTGATAGGTCTGCTCAGGGACAGCAAACCTTCTGGCACCCGAATCGTATTGCCCCGCCAGTAGAAGGCTGGGGAACCATGGGGCCTAGCCTCACCGCTGACCGGTATTTTGCCGATATTGTGAAAGCAGAAACGAAAGCCCACTTCGAGTTTAGACACCCTAGTTTTCAATTCGGTATATTGGCAGAATCGCTAATCGCGGGGATTGATAGTCTCTCTAATGCCAGCTTTGACAGTGTACTGGCGAACGGCCTACCGATGGTGATAGATGAAGGAGAAATACTCTCTGTTCTATTTCGGTTACCCAGGCATGAAACCGCAGACCGTATGCTGGCTTACATGCGTGCTCGTGGCAAAGGTAACCCGCAGGTTTTCATCAATAGCTACCCTTGGGATAAGGCTAAGAATACACTCAACTCTGAACTTGAAGGTCTACTTAGTAAGATAAAGGGGCGTGTTGAATCACTCAAATCCGAAGCCAGTCGGTTGAATTACGTTTACTTGTCGTCTGATATCTATGAGAAGCATGTAAGCACCATTGATACCTATGCTAAAAAGCTATCCGATAACCTCAGCCAAGCTTTCAAGCGTATGGAAAATAAAGCTAGTCAACTTATGAATGATGTGTCGGGTGTCTCGGTCATTCAAGCGCCTGATCATGTTTATTCTGCCGAAGCAGGAACGATTGAAGTGGTGGTGAATGCGATACCGAAGATAGATTTAGAGGAGCAAAAATGGGTCAAGGTCCGTGCAATATACTCCGATCGATGGCAGACACCTATCTATGCTCAAAACCTCAAAATAACCGCTAACTCGGTGGTGCATGAAGAGAACGCGTCACTTAATGCTTTACCTTTGAATAGTACGGAATCTGAAACCATAGAGTTGGCTGTCGAAACAAATCAAGTTGAAGGTGGTGTTGCGGTATTTGACACATTAAAACCTAACACAGATAGCGTGACTGTAGAGTTCGTTGGAGAGCCAAGTATTGAGAAGCAAATAGTCAATATCCAAGACAGCGTAGAGGCAACACTTGATGGAACATACAACGCACTGACTGAGGATATGAAAGAGTTCCAACAACAATGGGATGAAGAGGGTTACTGGACTTTAGGTGATGGTGTGATTGACGGTGCCCAAGCTTGGGGCGCTGATATTGTTGATATGTTGTCTCCTCGTTTTTGGGGAGATGCTGCGGACACTATCTCAGATTTATCTTCTTCTGCTGTCGATAAACTGGCGATTTATTCAGTCGATAAGTTCAATTCCATCACCAAGGCAATGCTTAACGAGAAGGGGCAACTGAAAAATCCGACTTGGGTATTGGAAACAATAGGAAAAGAGTTTGACTCATTCCAAGACAGTGTTTTTGAATCCGCCGATGAAGCGATTGAAGATGTGAGTAAACTGTACGCGGAAAGCCAAGATGTGGTGCGAAAGTTAGAGTGTATTGCTAAGCACCGACAGACAATCCTAGAGCTTCCACAGAAAATCTCAAATGGTGATGTTGATGCGGTCGAAACCTTTGTTGACACTGTGCTGATGGAGCTTGACCCTGAGTGGGCACAGGAAATAAAGGGGCACGAGCAGTTCCCTAATGCAATGGCGATAATAGAAGACCACGATACAATTCTGACTTATGTGACTTATCTGTCTTTAATGCTTGAGGCTATTCCACCTAACTTCTATTTCTACTACGGCGGTAAAGCGGGCACATATTTGATCCTAGAACTGATTCTCACTGTTGTGCTGGCTATTTTTACGTTAGGAACAGGAGCAACGGCTCGTATTGCGACACTGGTAGCACGTTTTGCGGGAGGTGCTAAGAAGGTCAAAGGAATAAGAAATGCGGCTAAAGCATTAGATTCATTTATTAAGGCAGTGGAAAGCTTGATTGATGTATTGTCTGATTATCAGGAACTAGCGGAAAAACTGGTTAAACGCCCACTTGGGAAATTCAAAGGCAAGCCCGTTACAACCATGACTGCGAAAAAGAAAGCGGTGAAACGAGACGCAAGCTGTAGGCTTTGTCATTCCAACCAACATAAAACGCCTCGTTATAAACGGGGCGAGTTAGAGTATATATAGGGTTTAAAAGATGGGATATAGAAAGAATATTCTGAATCGCATAAAAAATGATTTATCGCATCCAATAAATCATGGGTTTAAAATGCAAGTTCACCACCTAGTCTCGAAAAATGGTGTGATTAAATCTGGAAAGAAAAGCATTCTAGAAGCATATGGTTATGATATAAATTTAGCGGGGAATTTGGTTGCATTACCATCAACATTAGGTGGCGCATGCCATTTGAAAGTGCAGCTTCACAGAGGTAATCATACTACTCCTATTGAGGATAACGACAATGATAAGGTTCACCCAATGTCTTATCACACTTATGTAAAAAAAATGCTAAAGCCAGCTGTCAGAGAAATAAAAACAAAATGCAAAACGAATGATATACAAAAAGTACAAGCGTATTTAAATCTACATAGTCAAGTTATATTAGATGATATATCTAGCTTTAGATTACCATTGACGAGGGTTTTTAAAGCTTTTGAATCAGGTGCGGTTGGGTGTTTGGGTGAAAAAGAAGTTGGTAGTTTAGCAAATAAAATAAAACTGAATATCCCGTGTACTTGCGATCGCGTTCATTCAGAGTACAATTCATTTCCATCAATAGGCTATACACTTAAACGAGGTAGGTAATGAAAAATTATAATGATGAATACTATATTATTGAGCAGGACTACTCCTTCGAAGAGAATTCAGCATATCCATCCGAGTCTTCATCAAATTTTGACTATGATTATGATGAGTTAGTACTAGGAACTAAGCCTTTGAAGTTTCATGCAGAAATCAGTGATGTTAGAGACTTTAAATCTTCTTATATCTTTCTTTACGATGGGCCTTCATTTCTTGTTAATACAGAGCTTAAGGAGAAAATAGATTTTGGTCTATATGGTTCTCAATTCTTTCCTGCTATTATTGTTGGAGAAGACAAAGGAGTAAGAGATGATTTTTGGGTTCTTAACACCTATGATATGCTCGATGCTTTAGATGAAAGTAAATCTGATATTAAAACTATTTCCGAAAGTGTTGATGGTCTATCAATGAGCGGCTCGGTATTAAAATATTCACTTAATTTCAAATTGCTTTCATCAATCCCAGAAGAAGAAAGACTAATATTTAAAATGTCGAATACAAGCACTGAACCTGTTTTTGTTCATGAGAAAATTGTAAGAATATTTAGAAAACTATCAGTTGAAGGTGTGAAATTTCACAAAGTCAGTGAATATAAATTTGGCGATGAATTTTAGTAGATTAACCTGTTATTTTAATACAAAAACATGAAGATAATCGCAAATTAAAAGTTACACTGCGATCTGTTTTTACATCAACGCTTAAGTGCTCCGCAAAATTAAGTACTCGAGCATGCTTAAGGTTATGAATTCTTGTTCTATACTTAGTGTGGAAAATTTCATTAAACTAATTGTGAATATATCTAAATTAAATTTAATAGCTAATGTTATTAAACTTAATAAGAAACATTTCATGGTCTTTCGTAATTAAATAGGAAGGAGTTATCGCTCCCTCCCTTTATCGTTGATGGAGTCTACCGAAGATTATGAATGTAGTGCTAAGACAGTTCATCATTCCCGATTTCAGATAATAAGTGCGACATTCATGGTTTTCAAATGCAGGTGCACCACCTTTTATCAAAACAAGGTGTAAAAAAAACAGGTAACGGCGAAAAGCTTAAGTCTTACGGATATGACATCAACTTGCCCGGGAATTTAGTCGCTTTACCTTGCACTTTGGAAGGAGCGTGTCATTTACAAGTTCAACTACACAGGGGCAATCATCCTACTGTTATTGATACCAATGATAATGATGATGAGCACCCCAAGAGTTACCATAAATTTGTTATCAAGCGAGTAAAAGACGCTTATATGACCATAAGTAAGCGTTGTGAAGATAAGGATAACCCAGGTATTCAGCGCTATATGGACTACCACAGTTTATTAATCTTACGCAAGATAAGTAGCTTTGAGCTGCCCTTAACTAGGGTTGCCAAAGCTTTCAAGAGTGGAGAAGTTGGCTGCTTGGGTGCTACAACAGTGGCAGAGCTAAAATTAAAGTTGGAGGCTAATCCCAAAGAGTGTACATGCAATGGAAGAAAACATGATAAATTCAGTTCTTTCACAGAAATACCCTATAACCTAGAAAGAGGAAAATAACGTTGAGTGCGCTGAATATTTATGATGAATCTTATTACATTATTTTTTCTGATGATGACTTTGAAGAGTATGATAATGATTTAACACCAACGCAATATACGGCCAATACTCATTGGGGTTTTGAAAAGCTAACCTTTGGTATAAAGCCACTTACCTTTGTTGCCGATAATGAGAATTTAGATTTTTTGCAGCAAGATTACGCAATAGCATTTAACGTTCCGAACTTTGTTGTCACAGCGAAACTTAAAGTACAGCTTGAAGATGGCCTTTACGGTAGTCAGTTTTTCCCAGCAATTATCCAAGATGAGAACAGTAATGCGGTTGAAGGCCTTTGGGCATTGAATACTTTTCAACGCTTAGATTGTGTTGATTTTAAGAGAAGTCAATACTTTATGCCAAGTGATGGAATCAAGGAAATTGATGGTTTTACGATTAAACCGGATATGGATAACTATCGACTTAGAGAAGATGTTCTAGATTCTATTCCAGAAAATGAGCGCTTGATTTTTCAAGTTGGAAATACGACTTCAGGAGAAATTTTCTTCCATCAAAAAGTTGTCGATATTTTTAATAAGCATGATGTTAAAGGTATTAGATTCTTCAAAGTGAGCGAGTACCATGTAGGTGATGAGTTCTAAAATAGCAGTGCTGCATTATTTTGATAAGTTAATGTTTTCATTTAATTTTTATTAATCCCCAATGCAAAGGAGAGTGCTCTCCTTTATTTTTATATGATTGGCTATATTATACAGTTAACATGTCAATTTAAAGATCCTTAATAAATGAGCAATTACAATGAAGATTACTATTTGTTGTTTGTAAATCCAGACTATGAAGAATATGACATTGAACCTGATGACTCTTCAGCAAAGCGCAACTATGACTCAGAAGAGCTTGATTTTGGACAAAAACCTTTAATCTTTACAACCGAAACATCTGATTTGAGCTTTGCTAACGGTGATTATGAGATATTTTTCCCAATAGGCAGTATTGTTGTTACGGATAAGTTAAAGGTTAAGTTAGAAGAAGGCTTATACGGTTCTAAATTTTATCCTGCCATTGTAAAAGGTGAAGATAAAGGAATCAGAGAGGATGTATGGGCTCTAAATTTATTTAAACCTTTGGATTGTTGGGACCGAAATAAATCAATTGCCGTATACCCTGGAGGGGCTAAGTCCTTACAAGGAATAGATATTCTGCCTTCTATTAAATCATTTCATCTTTCTCATGAAGTTCTAGATGAAATACCTGAGAATGACAGGCTAATTTTTGTGATGGATAATACTGACGTTACAAATATATTTGTTCATAGGCGAGTTGTTGATGTTTTCTTCGATAAGAATATCAAAGGAGTAAACTTTTTCAAAGTTAGTCAATATCGTTTTGGAATGGAGTTTGTTTAGAGTTTCACTCTACTTCTAAACAAGTTATTTATTATAGATTAAGAAAGGTATTGCTTTGAATGTATATGATGAATCCTATTATCTTATATTTCCGGATTATGAATTTGAGGACTATGACAATGACCTCACACCAACCTCATATACGGCAAATACTCATTGGAAGTTTGAAAAGTTGAGTTTTGGTATAAAGCCACTTACTTTTGTCTCTGATAATGATAATTTGGATTATTTGCAGCAAGATTACACTATAGCATTTAGCGTACCGAGCTTTGTGGTCACAAACAAACTTAAAGAGCTGCTTGAAGCTGGCCTTTACGGCAGTCAGTTTTTCCCTGCGATCATTCAAGATGAACAAAATAATGCTGTTGAAGGAGTGTGGGCACTGAATACTTTTGATGACTTAGATTGTGTTGATCTAAAGAGAAGTCAATTCTATATGCCAGGTGATGGAAGTAAGGAAATTGATGGATTTTCTATTAAACCAGATATGGATAATTACCGACTTCGAGAAGATGTGCTGGATACAATTCCAGAAAACGAACGTTTAATTTTTCAGCTCGGAAATACATCAACAGGAGAAATTTTTTTTCATCAAAAAGTAGTCGATATTTTTAAAAAATACGATGTTAAAGGCATAAAATTCTTTAAAGTCAGTGAATTTGAGTATGGGGACCAACATTAAAAATTCGTGACTATATTATTGTTCTCAGTAAGAGAGGTTTCAAGATCTTAGTTATTCGTCTCGAAAAATAAAATAGGGAGGGAGTTATCGCTCCCATCTTTTGTCGTTAATTGTCTCTAAGGTCTTTAGGGTATCACCGAAGAGTAACCTACCTAATAAAAAAATGCTTATAAGGCCATAAGTAAGCTTTGTGAAAAACAGGACAACCTTGGTATTCAGCGTTATATGGATTATCACAGCTTATTAATCTTGCGCAGGATAAGTAGCTTTGATCTGCCATTAACTAGGGTTGCCAAAGCCTTTAAGCCAGGGTGAGCGCATGAGTG
>NZ_JBFRQW010000034.1:0-267 GCF_041472735.1 Vibrio sp. 10N.261.46.E11 | reverse complement strand
AAGTGAAGACAAAAAGTTCGACTTTGTCTATTTAATAGACAAGTCACCATAGGGTTCTAAGTTTTCTTAGTATTTTATGTTGACTTTCAAAGTGGAAAGCGTATTATACGCCTCCTGCTTAAGTGCTAAGGCACTGAAAGCGTTCTCTTTTTAGAGAGCAAGCTCTTTAACAATTTAAACCTATCAATCTGTGTGGGCACTCGTTGATGAATATCAAAACGTTTTATTTTCCTTTTTATTAAGAGAAGTAAAACAGATTCTTCGGAA
>NZ_JBFRQW010000033.1:53088-133353 GCF_041472735.1 Vibrio sp. 10N.261.46.E11 | reverse complement strand
CAACGGTTTCGATATTGAGCTGTTAGTTAAGGCAATAAAGCAGTTAAAACTAAATATTCAACATCAGGATTAATGAAAACCCTAAATAGTGGTGCGCCCTGGAGGATTCGAACCTCCGACCGCCTGGTTCGTAGCCAGGTACTCTATCCAGCTGAGCTAAGGGCGCAACGGTATCTTCAAGAGAAGAAGTTGTGAAATATATCACATTCTGTTTCTACGAAACAAAAAAAAGGCCATAGGCCTGTAATGAATGGCGGTGAGGGAGGGATTCGAACCCTCGATGCGGCTACAAACCACATACTCCCTTAGCAGGGGAGCGCCTTCGGCCACTCGGCCACCTCACCTTATTCATTATTCTCGAAACACTTACAAGTAAGAGTAAAGAGAATGGTGCGCCCTGGAGGATTCGAACCTCCGACCGCCTGGTTCGTAGCCAGGTACTCTATCCAGCTGAGCTAAGGGCGCACATTGTTACTTCTGTGTTTGCTTGCAAATTCAAACGTGCAAGAAATGGCGGTGAGGGAGGGATTCGAACCCTCGATGCGGCTACAAACCACATACTCCCTTAGCAGGGGAGCGCCTTCGGCCTCTCGGCCACCTCACCGTCTTGCGGAGGCACATATTACGTTTTACCGAAAATATGTCAAACACTTTATTGAAAAAAATTGGACAAAAACACTCAACCGTTTGCTATTTAATCAAAGCGCCTGCAAATTGAACTTATAAGCTTCAAATCGCGCTTTTCCCTTAAAAATTAAGGTGAAAGATTGGCAATAATAAACAGCAGAAAACAATTATCTAATTTATCCAGCAGCAAGTGCTACCGCTGTTTGCACAATACTACGGGATGCGTATTTGCGCCATAGGGGAAGCTAACAAATCTTGAGTTTGCGCAGACAAAATACCGTGTAATCGCGATGATCGATCCTATTTGATTTCATAACGTCATAAAGCTCTCACTTCACCGCGTTAAGACTAACCCGTTACCACCCCATTGATGTTCAAATGCGTATTTCCATTCCCCCAAGATCAAAAAAGGCTAGCAACAATGCTAGCCTCTTCTCTACGCAAAAGTATTAGTAGTTGCCAGGTGCAACGTTACCATTACCTTTTTCAGCTTGAATGCGCATGTAGATCTCTTCACGGTGAACAGATACTTCTTTAGGTGCGTTAACACCAATACGTACTTGGTTACCTTTAACGCCTAGTACAGTAACTGTTACTTCGTCACCAATCATCAGTGTTTCGCCAACGCGGCGAGTCAAAATTAGCATTCTTTGCTCCTTGAGTAATCTCTAAATTTATCTAGCTACGCAAGCATTATCCAACAAAAGTTATATTTTCGTAAACTATCGATTGAGTTTATTTAACCAAAATGCACTTCTTTTTTAGGATAACCCTGTGTTTCACGCGCTACGATGTATGCATTGTGTAATATGTTAGCAGCCATATCGACTTGCGTTGGTGATATCACCAAAGTTAAAGACTGCTGTTGCAATAAGTGATGCTGTACATCAATTTCGCCTTCAGACAACAATCCATGTGAACTGACCACAATTTCTTGTGTTCGGCTTCCTACCACAGTTAACAAACTAACCTGTTCACTATTACGGATTTTCTCGTCAAAAACTAGTTTTAATTTAGCACTTATGTCCGGTTTGATAATGAGTGCTGCCCGTTCTGCTTCCTCGATCACACTACAGACTTCAATCCCTAATAAATGGCAATGCGACATGAGAGACGGTAAATCTTGATTCAAACACTCGACGCGAACCATATCTCTTTGAATGGCTATCCCAGCAATATCATTCAAACAGTCATTACCCGCGATAAGAGTTCCCTCGCCTTCTTCAAAGCTCGAAAGCACTCTCAATGGTACATTGTGTCGCCACGCATGCTGAACACATGGAAGGTGCAAAACCTTAGCGCCTCTGCGAGCCATTTCTTCCATAGAGGGAAAGTCTAAGGTATCTAATTTCTTAGATTGCTTAACCACTCTAGGGTCGCAGGAATATACGCCATCAACATCGGTATATATCTGACACTCTTTCGCTTGAAGGGCGCCAGCCAACGCAACGGCCGTGGTGTCTGAACCACCTCGCCCTAATGTTGTGATATCACCTTTCGCATTAACGCCTTGAAAACCTGCAACAATGACAATCTGGTCATCATCTAACAGCGCTTTAATAGGAGCGGTATCAATACGCTCAATCGTCGCATTATTATGATTAGAATCGGTGTGTATTTTGGCTTGATAGCCAGTCATCGATGTCGCTTCATAACCCAACTTGTGCAACGTCATCGCCAACAAAGCCATGGAAACTTGTTCTCCAGCCGTTAACAGCACATCCAACTCTCTAGCGTTTGGTACGCTATCAACTTGTGAAGCTAAGTTAACTAACCGATTTGTTTCACCTGACATAGCAGAAACGACAACCAGGATCTGGTTCCCTTCATTTTTCGCTTCAATGATTTTTTCTGCTACATGATGGATTCGTTCAATTGAACCCACCGACGTTCCACCAAATTTCTGCACGATAAGAGGCATTTTCACCCTTCCTCACCTTCCCAAGACCAATGTCTATATATGACAAAAAAACACATACTCCGCGTCATGGCGAAGCAATAAAAAATTAACCAAGGAGTCTAACGTTACCATTAGCCTTCTTGGTTAATCTCAATCAAACCTTTTTCAAAGGTTCTTCCAATGGGCAAAATAAAAGATGCCCAATCAGTTGATTGGGCATCTTTGTATCAATTACTTAAGCTTAAAGACGCTCTTCAAGCCAAATACGTACTGATTTAAGCGCTTCAGGTAGTGCTTCAACATCTGTACCACCCGCTTGAGCCATATCTGGACGACCGCCGCCTTTACCACCAACTTGCTCAGCAACCATCTTAACGAGGTCACCCGCTTTAACTTTGCCGATTAGGTCTTTGGTTACACCAGCAATCAAGCCAACTTTACCGTCTGCTACGTTTGCGATCAGGATTATGCCGCTACCTACTTGGTTTTTAGCGTTATCAACCATAGTACGTAGGTTCTTGTTGTCTGCACCTTCAATGGCAGCAACCAGTACCTTAGTACCAGAGATCTCTTCTACTTTACCCATGATGTTTGCACCTTCAGCTGCAGCCATCTTTTCTTTAAGCAGTTGGATTTCTTTCTCTAGAGATTTCGCTTTCTTAGCTGATTCAGCAAGCTTCTCTTCGTAAGCGTTAGCCTGAGCCTCTACTGCATCTAGAGCAGCTTCACCCGTTACCGCTTCAATACGACGAATACCCGCAGCAATACCACCTTCAGAGGTGATCTTGAATAGGCCGATATCACCCGTGTTACTTGCGTGGATACCACCACAAAGCTCAGTAGAGAAATCGCCCATAGATAGAACGCGCACTTCATCATCGTACTTCTCGCCAAACAGTGCCATTGCACCTTTTTCTTTCGCTGAGTCGATGTCCATGATGTTAGTTTCAATCACATGATTCTTACGAACTTGTGCGTTAACCAAACGCTCCACTTCTTTAATCTGTGCCGGTGTTACCGCTTCAAGGTTAGAGAAGTCAAAACGTAGGTTGTCTGGCTTAACTAAAGAACCTTTCTGAGCAACGTGCTCACCTAGCACTTCGCGCAATGCAGAGTGAAGTAAGTGAGTTGCAGAGTGGTTTAGTGAGATAGCAGCACGACGCTCAGCATCAACACGCGCTTCTACTTTATCGCCTTGAGCAAATACGCCTTCAACTAGCTCGCCGTGGTGTGCAAATGCATTACCTAGCTTCTGAGTATCTTGTACTTTGAACAGACCCGACGCAGTGCTTAGCGTACCAGCGTCACCACATTGACCGCCTGACTCAGCGTAGAATGGTGTCTCTTCAAGGATGATGATTGCTTTGTCGCCAGCCGATAGTGAAGATACTTCTTCGCCGTCAACGAATAACGCAGAAATTTCACCCGCACCTTCAGTACCTGTGTAACCACAGAACTCAGTGTTCGTGTCTACTTTGATCGTTGCGTTGTAATCAGTACCGAACTGACCCGCTTCACGTGCACGCTTACGCTGTGCTTCCATCGCTTTCTCAAAGCCTTCTTCATCGATAGTAAAGTCGCGTTCACGAGCAACATCGTTAGTAAGGTCAGCTGGGAAGCCGTATGTATCGTAAAGTTTAAATACTGTTTCACCGTCAAGCTCTTTGCCTTCAAGTGCGTCTAATGCGTCGTTTAGGATAACCATGCCGCGCTCTAGCGTACGACCAAAGTTCTCTTCTTCGATGCGAAGTACTTTTTCAACAAGCTCTTGCTGTTTCTTAAGCTCATCTGCCGCAGAGCCCATCACTTCAGCCAAAACGCCCACAAGTTTGTGGAAGAACACGCCTTGTGCACCAATCTTGTTACCGTGACGCACTGCACGACGAATAATACGACGTAGAACGTAGCCACGACCTTCGTTTGAAGGCATTACGCCATCAGCGATTAGGAATGAACAAGAACGGATGTGGTCAGCAATAACGCGCAGTGATTGGTTAGATAGGTCGTCGTGACCCACCACTTCTGCTGTCGCTTTGATTAGCTTTTGGAATACATCAATTTCGTAGTTAGAGTGAACGCCCTGCATGATTGCAGAGATACGCTCAATACCCATACCAGTATCTACAGCTGGCTTAGGTAGCGGTTCCATAGTGCCGTCAGCGTGACGGTTGAACTGCATGAATACGTTGTTCCAAATCTCGATGAAACGGTCACCATCTTCTTCAGGTGTACCAGGACGGCCGCCCCAAATGTGTTCACCGTGATCGTAGAAGATTTCAGTACATGGACCACAAGGACCTGTGTCACCCATTGTCCAGAAGTTATCAGATTCAAACTTCTTGCCGCCTTCTTTGTCGCCGATGCGAACAATCTTGTCAGCTGGAATGCCCACTTTCTTGTTCCAGATTTCGAATGCTTCGTCATCTGTCTCGTAAACCGTTACTAACAGGCGATCTTTTGGCAGACCTAGTGTTTCAGTCAGGAATTCCCAAGCAAACCCAATCGCTTCTTCTTTGAAGTAATCACCAAAGCTGAAGTTACCTAGCATTTCGAAGAATGTGTGGTGACGAGCCGTGAAACCTACGTTTTCAAGGTCATTGTGTTTACCACCCGCACGTACACAACGCTGAGCCGTAGTTGCTCGAGTGTAGGCACGTTTTTCGGCGCCTAAGAAGCAATCTTTAAATTGGTTCATACCTGCGTTAGTAAATAGCAGGGTTGGATCGTTATGTGGAACTAACGATGAACTGTCTACGATTTGGTGTTCTTTGCTCTCAAAGAACTTAAGGAACGCGTTGCGAACCTCATCAGTGCTCATGTACATGCAGCTCTTCCTGAAAATAGTCGAGTTAGAATTTTGCCGTATTGTAGATCATGGTTAAGGCTTCGACTAGTTTTCTTGTAGAAAAGACACCCTTGGGCAGGATTTTAGTGGGAATTCGATAAAATGAAGAATATTCCACTAGCTCAAGCGAAGAAAAATAAAAAAACCTCGCACACCATGTACGAGGTTTATTCTGTTGAGACTCAATCAAAAACCAGTAAAACCGTTATCGATAGCCTGTATTACCTGTTAGTGCTTAGTGCGTAAGATAACCACTTCATTTTGGTCTAGATTAAATGTACCGCTGCCATTAGAAACAACCACTTGGTCAGTGCCTAATACACTGTCGTAAGTTCCGTTTGCCAATCCTAAATTCACCGCGTTAACCGATGTACCTTGACCGAGGTTCATTGCAACCACAACTACGTCATCGCCTGCGTTACGTTCATATACCAATACATCATTGCTGATCCAGCGCTCAATATAATCCCCCTGCTGCACCGCATAGCTTTCTTTACGTAACTTACTCAACGTTTTAATCATCTTGTAAGCATTGGTCGTTTTATCAAAGCTTGGCATCATTTCACGGTTGTATGGGTCATTACCTTGTTGGCCAAAACCGTTGGTAGTGAAGTTAGCCGCGTAGTGCTCTGTTCCATAGTAAATACATGGAATGCCACGAGAGGTCATAATAAGCGCTAAACCCAGCTCCACTCTGTCTTGTGCAAATGCAACACTTTGACGACCACCCCACTTGTCTTTACCTGCGCCAAAGTTCTTCGCGTCTGAGCGTAAAACGGTAGAGATACGTGACGCATCGTGGTTATCTAAGAACACCACTTGCCAATCACTGCTTGTGAATTTTTGGTCTCTCAGCTTCATGTAGTTATTAATGGCATACATGCCAGTGCCATTGTGTTGTAGCAAGGCGTTTTCGATGGTGTTTCTCAAACCAAAATCAAGCAATGCAGAGCCTGATGTATTGGCAAAATCGATAGAGGCAAAGTTTGATCCCGTTGCGTCAGCACCTGAATCCATCCACTCACCAAAGAAATAGAAATCTTTACCTTGGCTTTTCTTCGCGTATGCGTTTATTTGGCCGGTAAAATCTTGGATAAACTCTTTATGCATATGTTTCACCGCATCAATACGAATCGCATCCACACCTAAATCAACCCAGAATTTCGCGCCATCAATCAAGTACTGACGCGCAGGGCCATCTTTACGCTGGTCAAAATCGGTTAAGTTAAACAAGGTTTTATTACGAACCGCCCATGCGTCGTTCCATTCCCAATCTTTACCGTTTTCAGCGATCGCTCCATTATGATGGTAATACCCTGCATTATCATTTTTGTAGTCGGTAACTCGGACACCCTTTTTATAAAGTGCACCGTATTCCCCTTCATCATCAGGGTTAGAGTGATTAGGCGCATAGTCCAGCACGAGTTTCATGCCGTAACTATCCATTTTCGTCTTTAGTGCTTTAAAATCTTCAACGGTACCCAGATGCTCGTCGACTTTAAAGAAATCACGTCCCCAGTAGCCGTGATAACCCGCTCCACCCCGACTGTCAGGTACGTTAATGTTATCTGCTGGAGGCGTTATCCAAATGGCCGTGATCCCCATATCATGCAAGTAATCTAGCTTTGCAGTTAAACCTTTTAAGTCACCACCAAAGTATTTTTTGAAATCCGATTTGTCTGCCGAATACATGTCGGCACCCGTCGCTGTATTATTGGCTGAATCGCCATCATAGAAACGGTCAAGAAACACGAAATACATTGTTTCATCACGCATATCAAAGGGAAGTTTTTCATGAACAATAACGGTGTTGGTGTCGTCGTAAAAGTTGATCTCATAGGTTTTGTTTGGATCGACAACATAGTTATTAATCGGGTAGTTCTCTGACCAATCGCCAAAGCGGTCGACTTTAAAGCTTGGTGGGTTATTGTTGTCGCCAGTATTGAATTTTTTAACAATTTGCCAATGGTTAGGTTTGACCTTCACCATGGATTCGCTTTGCCAATCATTGGCTGTGCCACGGAAGTACGCTTGGTTCCAATCTGCAGCAGCAGGTAAAGAAGCGAGCAATACTGAAAGAAATACTATTTTGTTCTTCATTTTATCGTCCTGTTTCACTTGTTAGATATATTTGGGGTGCACAAAGCCCATCCAGGTATTTTCTGAATTAGACTTAATTATTAGGTTTTAAATTTTTTCGAAAAATATAAGCCACCCCAACACATCAAATAAGAGGTAGCTTTGGTTCAGCGATTAGATATTTATAGCGTCAGGTTCTGTTCGGTTTCACCATCAAAAATATGGCAAAAAGCAGAATCAAAGTTGAAGCGTACTTGGCTGCCAATATCTGATGTACTTATGCTTTGGTTGTTCACTCGCGCGACAATTTCGTTATCACCCAATTTGAAATACAGGTATTTTTCATTCCCTAAGTTTTCAACCACGGTCAGCTCACCAGGGTGTACGTTCACCATCTCATCATCAGCGGCAATATTTATGTGTTCAGGTCGAATGCCTAGACACACGGGCTTATCAATATGATCCACAAGCTTTTCTTGCAAACGTTTAGGAATAATAATTTGGGCGTTAGGGGCAAGTTCCACGTAAATATCATCACCTAACTTGCGTAGGGTTGTGTTCACTAAATTCATGGCTGGGGAGCCGATAAAACCCGCCACAAACTTGTTCTGTGGTGCGTTGTACAAGTTGGTCGGCGTGTCCACTTGCATAATGTTACCTTGATTTAATACACAAATTCGGTCGCCTAAAGTTAACGCTTCCGTTTGATCGTGCGTGACATAAATCATGGTCGCAGGGTTACCTTCATCTTTAAGAGACTTGTGTAGTTGTGCGATTTTCACACGCATCGAAACACGTAGTTTGGCATCAAGGTTGGATAGAGGCTCATCAAATAAGAATACGTCCGGTTTACGAACAATGGCTCGCCCCACTGCGACACGCTGACGCTGACCACCCGACATTTCTTTAGGCTTACGATACAGGAGATCAGTAATTTCTAGTTTTTCAGCGGCATCTTCTACGCGTTGTTTGATCTCTTCTTTTGGTCGCTTTTGCATTTTCAAACCAAAGGCCATGTTATCGAAGACCGTTTTGTGTGGGTACAACGCATAGTTTTGGAATACCATGGCAATACCACGCTCTTTAGGCGCTAAATCATTCACCACTCTATCGCCAATACGCACTTCACCTGCTGAGATATCTTCTAAGCCAGCAATCATTCGCAATGTGGTAGATTTGGCGCAACCAGACGGCCCCACAAATACCATGAACTCACCTTCGTGAATATCTAAGTCAATTCCGTGTACGGCTTTAAAACCATTATCGTACTGTTTTTCTACTTTACGCAGGTTAACTGTTGCCATTTGAAACTCCGAATACGGGTTAAATCTTGATAGGTAAAAATCTTTTTAGCCAGTGACTGGAGCTCTCAAGTTACTGGCTAAAAAGACGTAAACATTAATCATTGAACATTTAGGGTTTATTTTTATGTTTAGTTTCAAAACATAGGCACTCTGATATTCAGAGCACCTTTCATCTGTATCACTGCGTTCAACCTCAAGTTTATAAACGGTGTTATAAAGCATGGTTATAAATAGTGATATAGAGTGGGTTATGTCGGTTGGCTACATCGCTTATTTACACGCTTTAACCAATGCACGAACTGGCTTCTTATCTTCGCTAATTTCAACACTCCATAAATATTTGCCATCTTCTGGAATATTAACGGTTGTGTTTTTAGCAAAGCCACCGCGTTTTAGCGCTTTCTCATAACCTGCCGTCATCGACATGCCAGCTGCGGTAAATTGTGGAGACCAGCCCATCGTTGCGAACTGCAAACTTACGTTGCCCGCTTTTTCTTCGCTTACCACTTGGTAAATACCTTTGCCTTTATGCGACATCTGACGGTTTTCCATGTGGATCCACTGACCATCAGGGAAAGTGCCTATAACATAAAGTGAAGGACGAATTGGCCCGCGATCTTCCACCGTGGCGAGATTACAATCGGCGAAAGGACCTGTTGCTTTCATTTGATCAGCTGCTGGCGTGTCAGCTGTGCTCGCACAGCCCATTAACGCTGAAGATAAAAGTGCGGCTACAAGTAGAGTACGTTTCATTGTCATTTCCTTATTATTTTTTATATATGTAGGGTTCTATTCCGTTTTAGTCATCGCGAGTTAGGGCTTTAATTTTTAAGCTCTCGCTTCGGCAACCTATAAACGAAATAGTCTCGCTATTAAGCTCTTTTTCGGTACCACCGCTCTTTTGTCTCTATCAAGTTCTAACGATTTAGAGTTTGGGCGGGGGGTACTGTTTTTTTGATGAGTTAATTTGTTCAATACGGCTAAGTTTTTATAATAAGAACGTGCATCTTTCGCCGGATAACCGAACAGATCACTATTGGCAGGGAAAGAGTGGCTCACACCTGATTTGGCTTTAATAACGGAGTTTTTCCCGATAGTAAGATGCCCTGCGGTACCGGCTTGACCATGTACAATGACATGATCTTCCAAAGTAGTGTGGCCCGCAAAACCAGCCTGAGATACCAGTAAACAATGCTGGCCTATTTTGCAGTCATGCCCTATTTGCACTAGGTTATCTATTTTGGTTCCACGACCAATAACGGTGTCGCCTAAAGTGCCTCTGTCGATGGTGTTATTACAGCCAATTTCAACTTCATCACCAATGATCACTCGACCCACACTTTCCACGCGTTCATAACGGGTGTTGTGCCCGGTCATGTATTCGAAGCTGTAATTACCAATGGAGTTGTTAGAGTCGATGGTGACATTATTACCAATCACAGTGCCTTCTTTGATGACTGTATTGGCATGAATTGCAACGTTATTGCCGATTGTTACACCGTTCATGATTTTAACACCGGGCATGAAATGGCAACCTTCACCTATTTGACAATGCTTTCCGATATAAACATCGGGAGTATCTGATGTATTCCCTTGATCAAACAATTGATATTTTTGAACTTTATAATGACGCATTAGTTGATTGAGCTTCTCAGCTTCAAGCTTCTCAATCACGATTTTTGTTTTTGCTTTGGTCTGTAAAATGGCTTCTGGCCCAACAATGACATCAGCCAAAGTTTCAGATAGCCCTTTTAAATCGGCTTTAGCAAAGACAATGGCTAAGCCGCCCTCTTCTACGCCGGAAACTGGGCGAATCTTCGATATTTCTACCGTGTTATCACCTTCAATTTTTCCACCAACGATTTGGGCGATATCTGAAACTTTGATCATAATATTACTCTGTCATTTGAGTTGTGATTAATACCACTTAGAAGCGGTAAAGCGCTTGTAGGTACATTGTTTCTTGTTCTACAGTTTTCTCTTCGCCTTTCAGCTTAGAGAAGGTCTCTGTGTCTTTAGCCCACTCAAGTTCGCCTTTTACCAACCAATCGTCGCCAATTGCTTGCTCATAGCCTAAAGTTGCCTTACGAATATCTTTGAAGAAAGTTTCGTTCTTTGCCCAACCGTCCGTATGTTTCGTTTCGTTTTCACCAATACGAGCACGAACGTACATAGTGCCGGCTTCTTCAAAGCTGTACTGAACGATTGGCTCAATGTACATCTCGGTGAAATCGCTGGCTTCATTGAGTGAACCGTTAGCGGTTTTCGCTTTATTTTCTTTAACTTGATAGTAGAGCTCAGCTGCAACTTCCCACTGACCAAAGCGCTTGTAAGGTTTAAATAAGAGGCTGTAACCTTCCTCTTCACGAGAACCCCACGCACTCTTATCTGAATCGTTGTATAGGTACTCTAGGTTTGAATAGAAACCCGCTGAATATTCATTATTCCAGTACGTAAGGTATGGACGAATACTGTGCTCAGCTTTCGTGGTTTTCAAGCCGTCTACTTTCGCAGAGGTAACAATATCACCCTTTGTATATTCCAACTCATAGATCAAGCCCGTTCCCCAACCATTTCCTAGTTGAAAACTTTTATTTAATGATAATAAGTGCTTATATCCATTTTCTGTTTCTGCGTATGCGCCTTTCTTTTTCTTACGATTTTCAAGTTTGAACGCGTAAAGTGCTGTCGCATTCCACGCAGCGTTGTTATAGAAGACGTTAAACACTTCATGAGTCGTTGTACGCTCTTTAGACTTGCCGCCACCCCATGATGCAAAATCAGTGATGTTTTTCTCTTCGACTTCAATCGATGTTCCAACATGCCCACCAAATTTTAAAGCGTCATAAAAAAAGATATCACTTGGAGACATAGTTCGGTCATCAGCAGCCGAAGCGCCAGCACTAATAAGTAGAGTGTTGGTGATCACTACAGACAATAATGTTTTTTTCACGGTCATTCCTTATTGATTCTTCACTGAATCATTTGTTGTTATTTGTAGGGTTATTTTTGTTCACTGTTTCTCTTTATCTATCCACTGTGTCTCTTGATAGGCTTGCTGATTTCGCAACATTTAATCAGAAAAACATAGTCGTCCGTAATGAACGCCTATTTATTGTTCTAGAATTATAAATGTTTTGCTTCCTATTGAATTTAGAAATGAGAGATCAATCACCCTTGACTGCGGAGATTATTGATCACCATCACAAACGGTAGGCTTTTCATTAATCTAAGTATCAAAACTAACAAAGCACCGTTCAAAAGCGCCAATAAACAACACATAAAACCCTATAGCTACCAGATGTAAAAAGCATAAACATAAGGTGATAATCATCACAAATACGCTGACATTTTAACCAGGTAATGTTGACATATTGTCGGCGAGACATAACATAGTAGTACTTAACGAACGACTACTAAGAATTTAAATAGCGCGGTGTCAGTATGAAAAATTCAGGAATGAAAAAGAATCTATTCGCGGCAGCCTTAATGGCGGCAACGTTAACGACCAGCACATTAACGTTTGCAGCCGATGCAAACGCAAACACGATTCAGCCAGAAAGCGGAGCTGAGTTGTTAATCTGGACCGACAAAACAACGCTCGACTACATGGAGTACGCCGCTCAGTCCTTTAATAAGGAGTTAGGATACGATATTGATTTTTCATTCCGAGGGTTAGCGCCTATCGATGCCGCTTCTCGTTTGATTCAGGATGGCGGCTCTGCACGCGTGGCAGATGTGGTAGAGATTGAACATGACTTATTAGGGCGATTAGTCGTGGCTGGGGGGGCGATGGAGAATTTGGTGTCTGCCGAACGTATCTCAAATACTTTTATGCCAAATGCGATTAATGCGTCTCAAGCTGAAGGGGTGAGCTATGGCTTCCCAGTTAGCTTCGCCACTACCGCTCTGTTCTACAATAAAGATTTACTGACTAAAGCACCTGAGAATTTTGAAGAAATTATCGAATTTTCAAAAACCTTCAACAATAAGAAAGAACACAAATACGCGCTGCTTTGGGACATTCAGAACTATTACGAGTCTCGTATGTTTGTCACGCTTTACGGCGCATACGAATTTGGTAATAACGGTACCGATGCAAAAGACATCGGCATCAATTCTGAAAAAGCCCAACAAGGCTTAGAAGCAATGAAAACCCTACAAGTGGCCAACAATTCTAATCCGGTTGATATGCGCAACCCGCAAGTACGTCGTGGCTTATTTAATGAAGGAAAAGTCGCCGCTATTATCGACGGTCCTTGGGCAATCGAAGGGTATCAAGAATCAGGGATAAATCTTGGTGTTGTACCTATGCCTAAATTAGCAGGCCAACAACCACGTACTTTTGCAACCGTTCGCCTAGCAGTTGTGTCTTCTTACACTCAATATCCGAAAGCCGCACAATTATTTGCTGACTACCTTACTTCCGACGCGATGCTGAAAAAACGCTATGAGATGTCAAGAGCACTCCCTCCGATCCAGTCGGTTATGGAAGAGATCATTGTTGATGCTGATGAAGCCACTTACGCCATTATTACGCAAGGTTTCCACTCAGACGCAATGCCATCGATTCCTGAAATGGGCTTCATTTGGTCACCAATGGCCAGCGCTATTACAGACTACTGGGTAAACGATAAACCCGCGAGTGCTGTTCTTGACCGTGCGCTTTCGATCATCGAAGAACAAATAGAATTACAAGAGTAACCTCTGAACTCCCGTCGCGACTCACGAGCTACTTAGCTCATGCGCTGTGTCATAAAGCCACAGCGCTAATTCAGAGCGTGACCCGAAAACGAATACATAACGACAACCTAAACAATAGAGATAAACAATGTTGTTAACAGAGAATCAGCCGGCATCACGAATGCCCGCTTCACTCCTTATTATGGGGAGTACACAGATCGTAAAAGGTCATTGGGTAAAAGGCGGTGTATTTTTAGCCATGCAGCTAATCACACTGTTGATTCTCCCGGAGCTGTTGGCCTCACTAAAAAGCTTAGTCACTTTAGGCGATGTGGCTCAAGTTCGTGAAGGCTTTAAAATCATACAAGGCGATAACTCGGTCTTTATGTTGGTCGAAGGGGTCATAGCCCTGCTCTACAGCTTCTTATTCATCTGTCTGTACATCGCTAATGTCCAAGATGCAAAAGTCAGCCTTAAGTCACGACTGAACCTTCGAGAACAATTTAAAGACATTTACGACCAAAAGTTCGCGTTCATCATGCTATCGCCAGCTTTTATTGCCAGTATCGCATTCATTATTTTACCGATTATTATTACGGTACTTGTCTCTTTCACTAACTATTCGGCACCTCATCATATCCCACCAAGAAACCTCGTAGATTGGGTGGGGTTTAAAAACTTTATCGCGTTATTTGAACTGAAAATATGGTCGAGCACTTTCTTCGGCGTCGCTTCTTGGACGGTTCTGTGGGCATTTTTTGCCACCATATGTACTTGTGGGTTTGGTTTTTTACTGGCGCTTGCGCTACAAAATCGAAACATTAAAGCGAAAAAAGCATGGCGCTTTATCTTTATTCTCCCTTATGCCATTCCGGCTTTCGTAACCTTATTGATGTTCCGCTTGCTACTGAATGGTATTGGACCAGTCAACGCAACGTTAAACTCGTGGGGCTTTGATTCGATTGCCTTCTTATCAGACCCTTTCACCGCAAAATTTACCGTTATCGCGGTGAGTGTTTGGGTTGGCGCACCTTACTTTATGCTGCTTATTGCAGGGGCACTGACTAACATTTCAAGCGAACTTTATGAAGCCAGTGAAGTCGATGGTGCAAGCAAGTTCCAGCAATTTAAAGAAATCACCCTCCCTATGGTGTTGCACCAAGTGGCCCCATCGTTGGTCATGACCTTTGCCCATAACTTCAATAACTTTGGGGCGATTTACCTGTTAACCGAAGGGGGTCCTATCAACCCTGAATATCGATTTGCAGGACATACCGACATTCTGATCACTTGGATTTACAAGCTCACGCTCGACTTCCAGCAGTATCAAATCGCTTCGGTTATCTCAATCATTATCTTCTTGTTCTTGTCTGGTATTGCGATATGGCAATTCAGCCGCATGAAGTCATTCAAAGACGATGTAGGTATGTAACATGGCTAATTTAAATAGTACGGGTAAGTTAATTAACATGGACAAATACATTGGCAAAATAGGCACCCTAGTCGTGTACTTATTTCTCATTGCCAACGCATTATTAGTACTTGGTCCAGTGATTTGGACAGTGCTAGCTTCATTCAAAACGGGGAATAACTTATTCAGTTCTTCTTTCACAAGCATTGACTTTACGCTCGACCACTACCGCGCGTTATTCACGGACACACCCTATTTAGACTGGTATAAAAACACCTTTCTTCTCGCTACAGCGAATATGGTTATCTCACTGGTTGTCGTGACTATTTCAGCGTTTGTATTCTCTCGCTACCGCTTCAACGGTAAGCGCAACATTATGATGAGCATTCTTGTATTGCAGATGTTCCCTGCCTTTCTTTCGATGACGGCTATCTACATCTTGCTATCAAAAATGGGATTGATTGATACCTATGCTGGCTTGTTATTTGTGTATGTAACGGGCTCATTGCCATTCATGATTTGGTTGGTGAAAGGTTATTTCGATGCCATTCCTACTTCATTAGATGAAGCAGCAAAAATTGATGGCGCAGGCCACATGACAATTTTCCTTGAGATCATTCTCCCTCTCGCAAAACCTATCTTAGTGTTTGTTGGTTTAGTGTCTTTCACCGCACCTTGGATGGACTTCATTTTACCTACGCTTATCTTACGCAGCGAAGAAAAAATGACGCTAGCCATCGGTATTTTCAGTTGGATTTCATCTAACTCAGCGGAGAACTTTACGCTGTTTGCCGCGGGCTCATTATTGGTTGCAGTGCCCATCACTTTGCTATTTGTTGCGACTCAAAAACACATTACTACCGGCCTCGTCAGCGGCGCAGTTAAAGAATAATAATTAGGGATGATTTCCGCTATGGCTATTACAGATTCAATTACAACAAGCTTCATTACACGCAGCTCGCTGACTCACTCCGCAAAAAGCGCAGACAGCTACGCTTACAATAATGAAACGCTTCACCTTCGACTGCGAAGCGCAAAAGGCGAACTAGACAAGGTTTCACTTTGGATAGGCGACCCGTACCACTGGGCAGAAGGCGGCCTCGATGGTGGCAACTTAGGTGGCAGTGACGCACACGGTTGGGTGGGTGGCAACGAAGTGACCATGATTCACGAAGGGGAAACCGAGTACCACGACCACTGGTTTGCGGAGTTTACTCCACCGAAACGTCGTAGCCGCTATGGCTTTATTTTGTACGGAAAAGGCGGCGAAAAGATTCTATTTGGAGAAAAACGCTGCGCCGATATTTCAACGACTGAAAGCGCAGAGATCGAGCTGAGCAATTTAAGCAATTTCTTCTGTTTTCCTTACATAAATCCTCGTGACGTTTTAAAGACACCGGCGTGGATAAAAGACACCATTTGGTACCAGATCTTCCCAGAGCGCTTTGCCAATGGTCGCCCTGAAACATCACCTGCCAACGTGCAACCTTGGGGAACCAGACCTGTATCCGACAACTTTATGGGTGGCGATTTATGGGGCGTGATCGATAAGCTCGATTACCTGCAAGATCTGGGCGTGAATGGTTTGTATTTGTGCCCTATTTTCACAGCCAATGCTAACCATAAATACGACACTGTCGACTACTACAATGTAGACCCGCACTTTGGCGGCAATGAAGCTTTTAAAGCACTCGTCGATGAAGCCCATAAACGCGGCATGAAAATTATGCTCGACGCGGTGTTCAACCACATTGGGTCTCAATCACCACTATGGCTAGACGTTGTGAATAACGGGGCAAAGTCCAAATACGCCGACTGGTTTTGGATCAATCAGTTCCCTGTATACCCAGATACGCCAAAAGAAGAATGGGATTTCTGGAACTTAAACTACGAAACCTTCGCCAACGTCGTCGAAATGCCAAAGCTGAATACTGAAAATGAAGAGTGTCGCGCATACTTATTAGACGTAGCGCGCCACTGGGTAGAAGAATTCAATATTGATGGTTGGCGTTTAGACGTAGCCAACGAAGTGGACCACGCGTTTTGGCGAGACTTCCGTAAAGTCGTAAAAGATGCCAACCCAGACTGCTACATTCTTGGGGAGATTTGGCACGAAGGTATGCCTTGGCTACGCGGCGACCAATACGATTCGTTGATGAATTACCCGCTGACACAAGCCATTACCGACTACTTTGGTCTTGGCGACGTTGATAAAGAGAGCTTTGTAAATGCAGTGAACGCGTCGTACATGGCATACCCACGCAACGTAAACGAAGCGATGTTTAACTTATTAGATAGCCATGACACCACTCGCATAATCTCTTTATGCCAGGGCGACAAACGTAAAGCTAAATTAGCCTATTTATTTATGTTCACTCAAGTCGGCGCTCCATGCATTTATTATGGTGGCGAAATTGGTATGGATGGCGGCCGCGGCATGGGCAGCGAAGACAACCGAAAATGCATGATATGGGAAGAATCAGAGCAAGACTTAGAATTCAAAAACTTCATTCAAGAAATGATCACTTTACGTAAAGCTAATCCCGATTTTAATCAGCCTAGCATTGACTGGTTAAACGTAAAGGATGAAAAAGGGACGGCAGACAAAGAGTGCATCGCTTACCGCCGTGGTAATTTAATGTTTGTTCTAAACAACAGCGATAAAAATAAACAGATCATGCTCGATGGAAAATCACTGACCATTAGCGCTTATGGCTACGTGATTGAGCAAGCGAACTAAATCCAAGTGTTTCGTTAATCAAATCATGCTCATTAAAGCAGAACCAAATATAGTGATGGGAATCGCGATTGATTCCCACTCTATTTACTCGGTCGCCAGCACTTCTAACGGACAAGAGGTGTATAGAATGGTGCAGCGCACTCCTGGCGACCTTGCCCACTTGACTCAGCATTTGATAAGCCGAATATCAAGCGTCAGCTACCGCTATGGACGTATCGCCGCGATAGGCATAAGTGTGTCTGAGTTTTTTTCATCTCATCGCCAATCCGCACATAGACTTGCAAAATCAAGTCCTACTCACTCGCCAGAAATCACCCAATTAACACGAAACCTGAATCAGCATTTCAAGGTCGACTGCTCGCTTGTGATGCATTCACATAGTGCGGCCATTGCGTGCGACGCTATTAGTAACGCCATGAAAAGCGCTGACTCAATTGAACAACCACTCTCGGCAGGTTCAAGTCTAAATAAGAGGGCTAGAGATTTATACAAAGAGGCCATACTCAGCGTATTTTTGGGCGATGGTTGTGGCATAAGTTTTTATCAAAATAACGAGCAAGTGCACCACCCATTCAGCTCACATTGGGCACATTCAAGGTTGCCTAATTTTCAATGGCTCGTTGATGGCTTAACTCCTGTATGTCGCTGTGGCAATGAGGCCTGCATTGAACAGTTTTTGTCCGCACCAAGTATTGAGCGGCAATATCATCAAGTCGTGCTAAAAGACCAAACTTTAGCGCAAATTTTTTCAGGCGTAGACCTAAGTGAACCGCATGCATCGCGCATATATCGTACTTATATCGACCAATTGGCGCGCAGTTTAGTTAATCCCATTCAACAATTACAGCCTACACGACTCGTATTATCAGGCGAAGCAACGACCTATCCTACATTAACGGCAGATTTAAAAGTCGCATTGTCTCGCTACATTCACGTTAATGAAATTCCAGTGATTATTCACCCAAAACAAGATGAATTCACCTTTGCTCGCGGAGCGTTTCTCATCGCTGAAAAAAATCACAACAATCATTTACGCTCGTCGTGACAAGAATGGTAACCTTAGAAGGAGAAGATATTGAATAGTTTCAGAGGACAACCCGTGTCAGAGCTAGTCACCAAATTAATGGATTTTGGGTTTACCAAAACCGATGCGCTTGTTTATATTAATTTACTCAAAAATGGCCAATCCAGCGGATATAAAATCGCGAAAGAGATCTCTATCTCCCGCTCTTCTGTTTACTCGTCTATCGATAACCTTTACGCCAATGGCTACATTTTCATGTCTGATGGCGACACTAAAGAGTACGAAGCTAAATCACCAGACTTGATTTTCAGCCAGATAGAAAAAAAGACCGTCACCAATATTAATTTCCTTAAATCAGAATTATCTAAGATGATGCTGAAAGAGGAAAAAGAGTTCGTTTACAACGTATCGGGGTTCGACAACTTACTTCAAAAGGCCAAGGAAATCATTAATCAGGCAAATCTAGAAATTTACCTGAATACCGATTTTAACCTTGAGTTGTTTGGCAAAGAATTATGCGACGCCGTGGAGCGTGGAGTACGAGTGATTGGCTTTTCATTCAACAAAATGGCGAGCCCACATGAAAAGATAGAACTGCATTCGCGTTCTGAAAATGAAGAAACCGAATACCCTTCACACCGCTTTATGTGCGTAGCCGATATGAAGCTCGCCCTCATGTTCTCACACCGTGAAGAAACCTTAGGTTTGTATGCCAATAATCGCTTAATTGTAAAAATGATAGCAGAGCATATTCACAGCGATATTTACCTAACAGAATACGAGCGCCTGGCTCCTAATCAGCACCAACACGTCAGAGTAAATACGATTCACGAACAGCACAATGCTATGGTACTCGACGAGCTTAAGAAGCACTAACTCAGCAGATCGAATTCAATAATAAGATACGAACAAAGGTCTAGTAATAGGCCTTTAGGGGCAAGAACTTTTGACGGTAATCGATTTAACCCAAAGGGTTTCTTTGATTATTTGATAAAGAATAGACCTATGAGTGCATGACTGTAAGTAATCTAGAGCAACCACCGTCACTTTCCGCTAAACATTCAAATACCTTACATTTTTACGACTGAAACAATAAAGCCTCGAAAATTCGAGGCTTTAAAATCTTTCAAAGTCATGCTTTCTTATGAAGGTGACTTAACAAAACGTTAGCTTATAGCTCTTCGTTTTCTTCTTCCTTCTCTGCACCTTTCTCTTCAAGCACAGCAGGAGTTAGCAGTAACTCACGAAGTTTAGTATCAATTTCTAGAGCAACTTCTGGGTTTTCACGCAGGTATTTACCAGCGTTAGCTTTACCTTGGCCGATCTTGTCGCCTTTGTAGCTGTACCAAGCGCCTGCTTTTTCTACTAGCTTATTCTTAACACCTAAGTCGATAAGCTCACCTTCGCGGTTGAAGCCTTTGCCGTAAAGGATTTGAGTTTCAGCTTGTTTGAATGGTGCAGCAATCTTGTTCTTAACAACCTTGATGCGAGTTTCGTTACCAACAACTTCATCACCATCTTTAATCGCGCCAGTACGGCGAATATCAAGACGAACAGATGCGTAGAACTTAAGTGCGTTACCACCTGTTGTTGTTTCAGGGTTACCAAACATCACACCAATTTTCATACGAATTTGGTTAATGAAGATAGCCATACAGTTAGACTGCTTAAGGTTACCTGTTAGCTTACGCATTGCTTGAGAAAGCATACGTGCTTGAAGACCCATGTGGCTATCGCCCATTTCGCCTTCGATTTCTGCTTTAGGTGTTAGTGCTGCTACTGAGTCAATAACAAGAACATCGATAGCACCTGAACGAGCCAGTGCATCACAAATTTCTAGAGCTTGTTCGCCTGTATCTGGTTGAGACACAAGCAAAGCGTCGATATCAACACCCAACTTTTGGGCGTAGATAGGGTCTAGTGCGTGCTCGGCATCGACGAATGCACACGTTTTGCCCACTTTCTGTGCTGCAGCAATAAGCTCAAGCGTTAGCGTTGTTTTACCTGATGATTCTGGACCGTAAACTTCTACGATACGTCCCATCGGTAGGCCACCAGCACCTAGTGCGATATCTAGAGATAGAGAACCTGTAGAAATAGTTTCTACGTCCATTGTGCGGTTATCACCAAGACGCATGATTGAACCTTTACCAAATTGCTTTTCAATCTGACCAAGGGCTGCGGCTAACGCTTTTTGTTTATTCTCGTCCATTACTATCTCCACATAATCGGTTGTCTTAACAAGCGATCTAGAATCTATTTCTAACCCACATAGGGTGACTAATTGGCTTTTATTATACTGTTGATTCATACAGTGTCTATACCTGTATGAAAATAATTTGTACAAATGTTACTTACCTTCCATTGATAGGTAATCATAAATAACTTGTAGGGCATGGTGCGTGGCTTGTTGGCGTACTTGTGATCTGTCGCCTGTAAATACATGCGTTTCTACTTTATCCCAACCGTTTAGTGCTTTCCAAGCGAAACATACCGTTCCAACAGGCTTATCTTCGGTCGCGCCACCTGGGCCAGCAATACCACTGATCGATACAGAGATAGTCCCATTTGAATGTTGCAATGCCCCGCTCGCCATTTCTATTACGACAGGCTCACTCACCGCACCGAACTCAACTAAGGTTTTAAGCTGTACGCCGATCATCTCTTGCTTCGCTTCATTGCTATAAGTAACAAAAGCGCGATCAAACCAACCAGAGCTCCCTGCGATATCCGTCACCGCGCTAGCAACCCCACCGCCAGTACAAGATTCAGCCGTCACTAAAACGTGATTATGTTTAGCGAGTAAGTATCCAAGCTGTTCACTAAGATCTTGAGTCATCTGCATCATCAACTTCCCTTTATCTACTGTCATATCATTCGGATTCGCATCTTTTCGCATGTGTCGCTTTTCGCACGAAACGCTTTCACGTATCCTAAGCCGCAATAGAAATAAACGAAAGAAGTTAACTGTGAAAGCCGATCAAAAACATACTCCCATGATGCAGCAGTACCTAAAACTAAAAGCAGAAAATCCAGAAATTCTGCTGTTCTACCGCATGGGCGATTTCTACGAGCTTTTCTACGATGATGCTAAAAAAGCTTCTCAACTCCTCGATATTTCACTGACTAAACGCGGTTCATCAAATGGTGAACCGATTCCGATGGCGGGTGTTCCATACCATGCCGTTGAAGGATACCTTGCAAAGTTAGTGCAACTTGGTGAATCCGTAGCAATTTGTGAACAGATTGGTAATCCAGCAACTTCAAAAGGCCCTGTTGAACGTGCTGTTGTACGTATCGTCACCCCCGGCACCGTGACCGATGAGGCATTGCTTTCTGAGCGTGTTGATAACCTGATTGCAGCCATCTACCATCACAACGGTAAGTTTGGTTACGCGACACTGGATATTACCTCCGGTCGATTCCAACTTTGCGAGCCAGAAACCGAAGAAGCAATGGCCGCAGAACTGCAGAGAACCTCACCACGTGAGCTACTGTTCCCTGAAGATTTCGAACCTGTAAATCTAATGGCAAGCCGTAATGGCAACCGCCGCCGCCCTGTATGGGAATTTGAATTAGATACCGCTAAGCAGCAATTAAATAAGCAATTTGGTACTCGCGATCTGGTTGGCTTTGGCGTAGAAAACGCGAAGCTGGGTCTATGTGCGGCTGGTTGTTTGATCCAATACGTAAAAGATACCCAACGTACTGCCCTTCCACATATCCGTTCACTGACGATGGATAAACAAGATCACTCGGTGATCCTCGATGCAGCGACTCGCCGCAATCTAGAGATCACGCAAAATCTTGGCGGTGGTACTGATAACACCCTTGCCGAAGTGCTAGATCACACCGCGACTGCGATGGGCAGTCGCATGCTTAAGCGCTGGCTACATCAACCAATGCGCAATATCTCTGCACTTGATCAACGCCTAGATGCAATTGGTGAAATGAAAGATTTGGCTCTCTTTACAGAGCTACAGCCGACCTTAAAGCAGATTGGTGATATCGAGCGTATTCTTGCTCGTCTTGCACTTCGTTCAGCTCGTCCTCGCGATATGGCACGTCTTCGCCAAGCGATGGAATACTTGCCAGAGCTTGCTGAAACGCTGACACAACTTAAGCACCCGTATTTGACTCAACTTGCTCAATACGCATCTCCTGTGGATGAAGTTTCAGAACTGCTTGAACGTGCAATCAAAGAAAACCCACCCGTGGTTATCCGCGACGGCGGTGTGATTGCAGAAGGCTACAACGCCGAGCTAGATGAATGGCGTGACCTTGCTGCGGGCGCAACCGAGTTTCTGGATAAGCTTGAGCAAGAAGAACGTGAACGTCACGGTATCGACACGCTAAAAGTTGGCTACAACAACGTACACGGTTTCTTCATCCAAGTGAGCCGTGGGCAAAGCCACCTTGTGCCGCCACATTATGTTCGTCGCCAAACGCTGAAAAACGCTGAACGCTATATTATTCCTGAGCTGAAAGAGCACGAAGACAAAGTGCTTAGCTCTAAATCAAAAGCTCTAGCTATCGAGAAGCAGTTGTGGGAAGAACTGTTTGACTTGCTACTGCCGCACTTAGAACGACTACAAAATATCGCTTCTTCAGTATCTCAGCTTGATGTTCTACAAAACTTGGCTGAGCGTGCAGACACCCTTGATTACTGTCGCCCAACCATGACTGAATCTGCAGGTGTGCAAATCCAAGCAGGTCGTCACCCTGTGGTTGAACAAGTGATGGACGAACCCTTTATTGCCAACCCTATCGACCTTAATGACAAGCGTAAGATGCTGATCATCACAGGCCCAAACATGGGTGGTAAATCAACCTACATGCGTCAGACGGCACTCATTGCATTGATGGCTCATATCGGTTGTTATGTTCCTGCAGAGAGTGCAACCATCGGCTCTATCGACCGTATATTTACGCGTATTGGCGCATCCGATGATTTGGCTTCTGGTCGTTCAACCTTCATGGTTGAGATGACAGAAACGGCGAATATCCTGCACAACGCGACACCAAATAGCCTAGTGCTAATGGATGAAATCGGTCGTGGTACCAGTACTTACGATGGCCTGTCTCTGGCTTGGGCAAGTGCGGAATGGCTAGCTAATCAAATCAATGCGATGACACTATTTGCAACGCACTACTTTGAGCTAACTGAGCTGCCTAACCAACTTCCAACACTGGCCAACGTGCACTTGGATGCGGTTGAACATGGCGACAGCATTGCCTTTATGCACGCAGTTCAAGAAGGTGCAGCAAGTAAATCTTATGGTCTAGCAGTCGCAGGTTTAGCTGGCGTACCGAAAGCGGTAATCAAGAATGCTCGTGCAAAACTGACTCAATTAGAAGCTTTAAGTATGGAGTCGCCAACATCGAAGCCAAGCGGTGTCGATATAGCCAACCAACTGAGCCTGATCCCAGAACCAAGTGAAGTGGAACAAGCACTTGCGAATGTTGACCCTGATGATTTAACTCCTCGCCAAGCATTAGAAGAGCTCTACCGCTTGAAGAAGTTACTTTAATCTCTTTCCAAATAGCTGGTTATTGTCGCTTTGTACTGTCGTTTGATTAGGCAGCATCAAATGCAAAAGCCATAGACAAAAAAACGCTGACTTAAAGTCAGCGTTTTTATTTGTCTTCTATTTAAAGAAACATCATCTGTTCATTTAGTCGTTTTCTACGTTGAACAGGTTTTCCATGTTCAAGCCTTGCTTGATTAGAATCTCACGTAGACGACGAAGACCTTCAACTTGGATTTGACGAACACGTTCACGAGTCAGGCTGATTTCACGGCCTACTTCTTCTAGTGTTGACGGTTCATAGCCAAGTAATCCAAAGCGACGCGCAAGCACCTCTTTCTGTTTAGGATTCAGCTCATCAAGCCAGAAGATCAACGAGTTTTTGATATCGCTATCTTGAGTTGAAACCTCAGGATCTGAGTTGTTGATGTCTGGAATAATATCCAACAGTGCTTTCTCACCGTCACCACCAATTGGCGTATCAACAGAGCTCACTCGTTCGTTTAGACGAAGCATCTTACTCACATCGCCAACTGGTTTATCTAGCTTAGAAGCGATCTCTTCAGCCGTTGGTTCGTGGTCAAGTTTTTGTGATAACTCTCGTGCAGTACGTAGGTAGATGTTCAGCTCTTTCACAACATGAATTGGCAAACGGATAGTGCGAGTCTGATTCATTAGCGCGCGTTCAATGGTTTGACGAATCCACCATGTTGCGTAAGTTGAGAAGCGGAAGCCACGCTCTGGGTCAAACTTCTCTACGGCGCGAATCAAGCCTAGGTTGCCTTCTTCGATTAGATCGAGAAGTGCAAGACCACGGTTGCTATAACGACGAGAAATTTTTACCACCAAACGCAGGTTACTTTCGATCATGCGTTTGCGTGCTGCTTCATCACCGCGTAGAGCTCGACGTGCATAAAGCACTTCTTCTTCAGCGGTTAATAGTGGTGAGAAACCGATTTCGCCTAAGTAGAGTTGAGTAGCATCTAAACTTTTAGATGTAACTTCAGCTTCTTCTTTCGCTTCGGTTTTCTTAGTGACTGTTCGTTTTGCTTTTCCAAGATCTTCCTGTTCCGTGGTTACTTGGTTAAGATCGAACTCTTCTTTGGTTACTGCATTGCTTATACTCATAACGCCTCCCCCTGGCGAAATTAGCATGACATTACAACTTCATATGTCGCTAAATGACTATGTCACTCCATACAATACGTATTTTTTGCATATTGTATTTAAGGTAAATACCGTTTTGGATTAACTGATTTACCTTGGTAACGAATCTCAAAGTGCAGCCTGACACTGCTGGCTCCAGAGCTTCCCATTGTTGCAATCCTCTGCCCTGGTTTCACACTTTGCCCTTCAGATACTAATAGTCGGTCGTTATGCGCGTATGCACTTAAGTAATTATCATTGTGCTTCACAATCACTAGATTGCCGTAGCCTCGTAATGCATTACCCGAATAAACAACCGTTCCCCCTGCAGTAGATACTATTGGCTGACCTCGCTGTCCTGCTATGTCTATGCCTTTGTTTCCTTGTTCGCCTACAGAGAAATTCTTAATTACTCTCCCTTTCGTTGGCCATAACCATTTGGATACTTTATTACTCGTTGGTTTTGTTGGCGGTGTAACATTCTGTTTACCTTTAGAACCAACATACTCCTTTGATTTGGATTGTACAACCTTCTTTTGTGGATCTTTTTTCGCCACTTTGGTGGTTGTTTGAGCGGGCGCAGGTTTAGAGTTTTTACTCTTTTGAGGTGTTGTTTTAGGTTTGCTTGAGGCCAACAAAGTTGTGGATGCGGCAACAGGCGCAGCGACGGCTGCAACCGCTACCGTTGATTTACCATACGCTGGAGCGCTGTAGCTCGGACGCCATAACTTAAGGCTCTGTCCGGGATGGATGGTATAAGGTGCAGACAGATTGTTATAGCGAATAAGCTCTTTAACATCTTTATTTGTTACGTAAGCAATAAAATAAAGGGTATCGCCTTTTTTTACTTCATAGTAACTACCACGATAACTACCACGATAACTACCACGATCAATCGATGAGTAATTCTTGTTTAAGCTTGAAACTGGTGCAGGCGAATTCGCAGCACACCCAACAAGTGCACAGCTAAGCAGTAGAGAACTTCCTTTAAAAACCTTCGAACGCATCGACTTTCTATCCACCTACACCATTAATAATTTTATTAAGCTAACTCACCAGGTACAAGAGGTACAAATCGCACCATCTCGATAACACTCGATAAGAACTCATCGCCGTGGCGAACAATCTTCAACAGTTGTTGTTCATCATCTCCGACCGGAATTAATAAGCGGCCACCATCTTTCAACTGCTGCAAAAGCGCTTGAGGGATCGACTCTGCAGCAGCGGTGACAATAATCGCATCAAAAGGCGCCTTAGAAGACCAACCTTGCCAACCATCACCGTGCTTGGTTGAGATGTTGTAGAAATCGAGTTGCTTCAACCTACGCTTAGCATCCCATTGTAGAGACTTTATTCTTTCAACCGAATACACATGATCAACCAGCTGAGCCAAGACTGCAGTTTGGTAACCAGACCCCGTACCGATCTCCAAAACGCGGCTTTCTTGTTGTAGCTCAAGTAGCTCTGTCATTTTAGCAACGATGTAAGGCTGAGAAATTGTCTGCCCCTGCCCGATAGGCAACGCATTATTATCATAGGCTTGGTGATGCATCGCCTGTGATAAAAAGCTCTCTCTCGGTAGTTGGTAAATAGCATCAAGAACCTTCTGTTCCTGAATACCATTCTCTATCAGAAAAGTAACTAAGCGCTCAGCTTGTGGATTACTCACTATTTATCCCCTAACCATGTAGTCATCGCACCTAACGACTCATGTGCCGTCAGATCAACTTGTAGTGGTGTTACCGACACAAATCCATGTTCAATGGCGTAAAAATCGGTACCTTCACCTGCATCTTGCTCCTTGCCTGGAGGACCAAGCCAATAGATATCATGACCACGTGGGTCTTTCTGCTTAATCATATCTTCAGCATGATGACGAGCACCTAGGCGTGTCACCTGAGTACCCGATAGCTGTTCTAATGCTAAGTCAGGGACGTTCACGTTTAACAGGCGATTGGTTGGGATTGGGTTTACTAAATGTTGTTCGACGATACGACGAGCAATCGCTGCCGCTGTCTTAAAATGTTTTTTACCCACCAGAGAAAACGCCACCGATTGAACGCCTAAAAAATGTCCTTCCATGGCTGCAGCCACTGTGCCTGAATAAAGCACATCATCTCCCAAGTTGGCACCATGATTAATACCCGTTAATACCAGATCAGGCATATCATTCTTTAGCAGTTCATTTAACGCAAAATGCACACAGTCGGTCGGTGTTCCTTGTACCGAATATGTATTTTCGGTAATTTCTTGAACACGTAAAGGCTGTTCTAAAGTTAATGAATTTGAAGCACCCGAGCGATTACGATCAGGTGCCACAATGATAATTTCAGCAAGATCACGTAATTCATTGGCCAGCTCATGAATACCCTGAGCATGCACACCATCATCGTTGCTGAGTAAAATCTTCATCTTGTATCCTTTCTTTTGTTCCAATGCCAAGTCACTTAATTTCCGATATCAAGTGACTTCGCTCCAAGCAGAGTCATTATTGCTCGTAGGTTCTTTCTACGTGTACTTCTTCAACTAACTCACGAACGATAGCGGTTGCGAAGCAGCCTGCGTCCAGAGAGAACTTAAGAGTGACATTGTCTTCGTTCACTTCCCACGCTAAACCCATAGGCTTCAACGAAGCCTCACGGCGATCATGGCGCATTCGGTTCCCACAAATAAGAGCCATTAGCTCCGGTTCAGCATCAAGGTGTTTCTGCTCTAGAGCTTGAGATTCATCGGTAGTCGGTAACGCATTATCTCCAGCCAAAGCAACGGTAATAAACGCAGAACCGCTTTCGATATCTTGATTTACCGTTTCGATATTGTCTGCCGTCACAGCTAATTTAGCGCCGTCTTTAATGACGATATCGCCAACCAATGCCGACGCAAACGCATCTTGCTCAATACGCTCAGAAAGGATTAAGTTGTAGATCCAAGAACGAGCAGCAGAGAGATACAAGCTGCGCTTATTTTGATTACGTGTACGAACGTTTTCACGCCCCCAACGACGAGCTTCAGATAAGTTGTTACCTTCATTGCCAAACCTCTGAGCACCAAAGTAATTTGGCACGCCCACTAGAGCGACTTTTTCCAAACGTTTGACTACATCATCGCAGTCCGTTACTTCAGACAAAGTTAGCTCGAATTGGTTGCCAACTAAATCGCCTGGACGTAACTTTTTGTTGTGGCGTGCTGTCGCCAAGATCTCAATGCTTGGGTATTGTGCAAGAAAAGCAGAAAAGTCAGGTTCACCTTTTGGTAGATGCACGCTCAACCACTGTTCTGTCACAGCATGACGGTCTTTCAAACCAGCCCAACTCACGTCTTTCGACTTAACACCACACGCTTTAGCCAGCTCGTTTGCTACAAAGCTCGTGTTCTCACCCGTTTTACGAATACGAACCATAAGGTGTTCGCCTTCACCAGTGAACTCAAAACCTAAGTCTTCATTAACGACAAAGTGTTCGGCTTTTGCTTTTAGTTTTGCTTTCGCAGTTGGTTTACCGTTTAGATAAGCCAATGAAGATAAAATATCTGACATGCTGTTCTTTTCGTGTTGGTGCTTACGCACTTTTAGTAATTAGGACCACCGCTTCACATGCGATGCCCTCTTTGCGTCCTGTAAAACCTAAACGCTCAGTGGTCGTCGCTTTTACATTCACATTGCTAATGCTGGTTTCTAAATCTTGTGCGATAGCGTGGCACATAGAGTCTATATGAGGCGCCATCTTTGGAGCTTGCGCCATGATAGTAATATCGGCATTACCAATCACGTAGCCTTGTTCTTTTACTCGACGATAAACATCTTTTAGAAGTTCACGGCTATCCGCGCCTTTCCACTCATCATCAGTATCGGGGAAATGACGACCAATATCACCGGCAGCAATCGCACCTAATAAAGCGTCACACAACGCATGAAGGGCAACATCACCATCTGAGTGTGCGATAAGACCCTGCTCATAAGGGACTCTAACGCCACCTATAATTACCGGACCTTCACCACCAAACTTATGTACATCAAAGCCATGGCCAATACGAATCATCATTATTCCTTATTCTGACTTAAATAGAACTCAGCAAGTGCTAAATCTTCAGGCTGAGTAATCTTAAAATTATCTGAACGCCCTGCCACTAAAGCGGGCGATAAACCTTTCCATTCAAAGGCTGAGGCTTCATCGGTAATCGAAACGCCTTGTTGCAACGCCTCGCTTAGTGCATTCCACAGAGGCTTTGCTCTGAACATTTGCGGCGTAAGTGCATGCCATAAATCAGCTCGTTCAACGGTATGCTCAATCTGCCCTTGGGTACCTCGCTTCATCGTGTCACGAACAGGAGCGGCCAAAATAGCCCCGACATCATGGCTCATCGCACCTGAGATCAACTTATCGATATCACCCAACTGAACACAAGGCCTCGCAGCATCGTGAACCATCACCCAATCACCGATCTGTTGCTCAGCTATGTAATCTAAAGCAGAGAGTACTGAGTCCGCTCTTTCGCTTCCACCAGAGACTCTGATCACTTGTGGGTTCTGATTAAGAGCAAGCTCTGGGTAGTATGGGTCATCATCGCTAATCGCGACGACAATTTGAGAGACTTGTGGGTGAGATAATAATTTCTCAACGGTGTGCTCTAAAATCGTTGTGCCGTTAATCTTAAGATATTGCTTAGGGCGGTCAGCCTGCATTCGACTACCCACGCCCGCCGCAGGTACAACGGCAATCACGCTTTGAAGTTGAGTCGACATTAATGGGATTCCTCACCAATGATGCGATAAAACGTTTCGCCTTCTTTTACCATTCCAAGTTCATGACGAGCACGCTCTTCTATCGCGTCTAAGCCTTGGCGTAGATCGTCGATTTCGGCAAACATTTCTGCATTTCGAATATGCAGTTTTTCATTTACTTGCTGTTGAACTTGGATTTCGTTATTCACACCGTAGTAATCAGAGATACCATTTTTACCGAGCCACAGTGTGTGTTGTAGCCAGCCAAACACTATGAACAGTACTAAAGCAAAAATTCGCATAACACCTTTCGCCGGTTGAAAAAGAAGGAACTAGAATAAGGCACATATATACCATAATGAGCTTATTGGTGCGAGATATGTGGTGTCAGGGAATCAATAAGTCGGGGAATTATTGTCGGGATAGGTAAGGGCAACAATGAGATTCCCTACTCCTTCCTTCGTCAGTCTAGGGAATGACGAACTTTCGGTATCAAAAAGAAAGCTATATAACCTAGAGCTTCTTTTCTTCACCTTTTTGCAGACAAAAAAATGCCCCGCATAAGCGAGGCATTTAAAAGCATTAGTGCATAATTCTAACTAGTTGGTGCTGTAGCAAGGCAACAAAGAAGATTCAGCTATGGAGCATAGTTTCCTATGTGACTTAGTGAATCTTCTGCAGTTAACGCAGCTACAGTGCCAAATAGGACGAATTATTGACCTTTAACTTCTTTAAGACCGTTGTAAGGAGCTTTAGAACCTAGAGCTTCTTCGATACGGATAAGTTGGTTGTACTTAGCAACACGGTCAGAACGGCTCATAGAACCAGTTTTGATTTGACCTGCAGCTGTACCTACCGCTAGATCAGCGATAGTTGCATCTTCAGTTTCGCCAGAACGGTGAGAGATTACTGCAGTGTAGCCAGCGTCTTTAGCCATCTTGATAGCAGCTAGAGTCTCTGTTAGAGAACCGATTTGGTTGAACTTGATAAGGATAGAGTTAGCTACGCCTTTCTCGATACCTTCAGCAAGAATCTTAGTGTTTGTAACGAACAGATCGTCACCAACGATTTGAAGCTTGTCGCCTAGAAGTTCAGTTTGGTGCTTGAAGCCATCCCAATCTGACTCGTCAAGACCGTCTTCGATAGAAACGATTGGGAAGTTGTTCGCTAGCTCAGCTAGGTAGTGGTTGAACTCTTCAGAAGTGAAAGTTTTACCTTCGCCCTTCATGTTGTAGATGCCAGCTTCTTTGTCGAAGAACTCAGATGCTGCACAGTCCATAGCTAGAGTAACGTCTTTACCTAGTTCGTAACCAGCAGCTGCAACAGCTTCTGCGATAACTTCTAGAGCTTCAGCGTTAGACTTAAGGTTAGGAGCGAAACCACCTTCATCACCAACTGCAGTGCTGTAGCCTTTAGACTTAAGAACTTTAGCTAGGTTGTGGAATACTTCAGCGCCGATACGTAGACCTTCTTTAAGAGTTTTAGCGCCAACTGGTTGGATCATGAACTCTTGGATGTCAACGTTGTTATCTGCGTGCTCACCACCGTTGATGATGTTCATCATTGGTAGAGGCATAGAGAACTGACCAGCAGTACCGTTTAGCTCAGCGATGTGCTCGTATAGAGGCATGCCTTTCGCAGCAGCAGCAGCTTTTGCGTTAGCTAGAGATACAGCTAGGATAGCGTTCGCGCCGAACTTAGACTTGTTATCAGTACCGTCTAGGTCAAGCATGATTTGGTCAACGTCAGCTTGTGCTTTAGCGTCAGTACCAACTAGAGCTTCAGCGATTGGGCCGTTTACAGCTTCAATAGCTTTAAGAACACCTTTACCTAGGAAACGTGATTTGTCGCCGTCACGTAGCTCAAGAGCTTCGCGAGAACCAGTAGATGCGCCAGATGGAGCAGCAGCCATACCTACGAAACCGCCTTCTAGGTGTACTTCAGCTTCTACAGTTGGGTTACCACGTGAATCGATGATTTCACGACCTAGAACTTTAACGATCTTAGACATTGAATGTTTCCTTCTCGTTGAATATATAAATGTCAAATTTAAAGGTAGCAGCACAACTTACGCAGCTACCTGTATTCCTTTTTACTTTTCTAACTCGCCGCGCTGGAACTCACCAGCCGCTTTAACGAAACCTGCAAACAATGGGTGACCATCGCGAGGTGTTGAAGTGAACTCCGGGTGGAATTGAGCAGCAACGAACCATGGGTGGTTCGGGTTCTCAATAACTTCAACCAGTTTCTTGTCCGCAGATAGGCCCGATACTTTTAGGCCCGCTTTTTCAATTTGTGGACGAAGATTGTTGTTCACTTCGTAACGGTGGCGATGACGTTCATGGATCGTCGCGCTACCGTATAATTCGTAAGCTTTTGTCCCTTTCGCTAGGTGACAAAGCTGTGAACCAAGACGCATTGTGCCGCCAAGGTCAGATGTTTCTGTACGCTCTTCAACTTTACCTTCGCCATCAGTCCACTCAGTGATAAGACCAACAACTGGGTACTTAGTTTCAGTACAGAATTCAGAAGAGTGTGCCCCTTCCATTTTCGCAACGTTACGAGCGTACTCGATAAGTGCTACTTGCATACCTAGACAGATACCTAAGTACGGTACTTTGTTTTCACGAGCGTATTGAGCAGCAAGGATCTTACCTTCAACACCACGATCACCAAAGCCACCAGGAACTAGGATTGCATCTAGGCCTTCTAAAACTTCTACGCCACGAGATTCAACATCTTGTGAATCTACATATTTAATATTAACGCTTAGGCGATTTTTCAAGCCCGCGTGTTTTAGCGCTTCATTTACTGATTTGTATGCGTCTGGTAGTTCAATGTACTTACCAACCATACCAATCGTCACTTCACCCGTCGGGTTAGCTTCTTCGTAAATTACTTGTTCCCATTCAGACAGGTCTGCTTCTGGAGCTGTGATGCCGAAACGCTTACATACAAGTTCATCAGTGCCTTGAGCTTTAATAAGCTGAGGGATCTTGTAGATAGAGTCAACATCGCGCATAGAAATAACTGCATTTTCTTGCACATTACAGAACAGAGCAATTTTCTTACGCTCGTTCGAAGGAATGTTGCGGTCTGAACGACAAACTAGGATGTCTGGCTGAATACCAATAGACAGTAGCTCTTTTACAGAGTGTTGCGTTGGCTTAGTTTTCACTTCGCCCGCAGCTGCTAGGTATGGCACTAGAGTAAGGTGCATGAACATTGCGCGTTCACGGCCTAGTTCTACTGCTAGCTGACGAATCGCTTCCATAAATGGTAGAGATTCGATATCACCAACCGTACCACCAACTTCAACGATCGCGATATCGTGGCCAGCTGCGCCAGAAATTACACGTTCTTTGATAGAGTTAGTGATGTGCGGGATAACCTGAATGGTTGCACCTAGGTAATCACCGCGACGCTCTTTAGCGAGTACGTCTGAGTAAACACGACCTGCAGTGAAGTTGTTACGCTTAGTCATCTTGGTGCGAATGAATCGCTCGTAGTGACCAAGGTCAAGGTCAGTTTCAGCGCCATCTTCCGTAACGAACACTTCACCGTGTTGAGTCGGGCTCATTGTGCCTGGATCAACGTTGATGTAAGGGTCAAGCTTCATCATAGTCACTTTAAGACCACGAGCTTCTAAAATAGCCGCAAGAGATGCTGCTGCAATACCTTTACCTAGAGAGGATACAACCCCGCCAGTAACAAAAATGTAATTTGTCGTCATGTTTAACCTGAAATTGGTTGAATGAGGGAAATGGATTACTTCTGGACGGGATGAAAATATACCAGAAGCCCCTTATCGCCACAACGTGAAATCTATCACACTGCTATTTTTTATTTTTTGCTTCAAATCAATTCATGATAAAAGCTTTGATGATCTTTTCTCCGCTACTTTGACTTCATCCCATATGGAATCAAGCTGTTGTAGGGAAAAGTCGGTCAAAATTTTATCTTGTTGACGAACTTTTTGTTCCACACCTTTAAAGCGACGTGAGAACTTCAGATTGGCTTTATTTAAAGCCGACTCTGGGTTTTTACCCAAATGTCGCACCAAATTGACCGTCGCAAACAGCAAATCACCCAACTCTTCTTCAACCAAATCTTCATTTGGCGTTACTTGAAGCGCTTCTTCTAGCACCTCATCAACTTCCTCTAAAACCTTATCCGCGACTGGGCCAATAGAGTCCCAATCAAAGCCAAATTTCGCGACTTGCTTTTGAATTTTTGTAGCACGCGAAAGTGCAGGTAGAGAGTTTGGTATTGAGTCTAGAATACTTTCTTGAGTTTTGCCTGCCTGTGCTTTTTCTTTGGCTTTTTCCGCTTCCCAGTTAGCATTAATTTCTTCATCACTGGCAAACTCGGTATCAGAAAACACATGAGGATGACGGCGCGTCAACTTCTCATTAATACCGTCAACCACATCAGAGAACTCAAACAAGCCCTGCTCTTTCGCCAATTGGCTATAGAAGATCACCTGAAACAACAGGTCACCCAACTCTTCTTGTAAGTTTGGCCAATCTTTATTGTGAATCGCGTCCACCACCTCATAAGTCTCTTCGATCGTATGCGGCACAATGGTTTCAAAATTTTGTTTTAAATCCCAAGGACAGCCACCTTCTGGATCGCGCAGCTTAGTCATGATCTGTTCAAGTTGTTCAATCGGGTGGTTCATCGTTTTCTTCCTATTCACTGTCTTTGATTTTTAAATTTATAACGTCTTCTAGAACTAAAAGGTACTGAAACTAAAAAAGGTGAGCAGCCAAAACCACTCACCTTTCTATTTTTCTTGTTATACCAACGCGTCATTCAATGCATTGTTCGGTTTTTACTAAGTAATTGGTTCTTCTAACAAGGCAACAAACTTACGAGACTTCTGAGCATAGCTTGCCTATGTGATGAAGCGAGTATAGTGCAGTTAACACGGTTAGAAAGCCAAGTACGACGTAAAAACTAGCCTAGTCTTTTAACGCTCATAACATCTTTGATCTGCTCTACTCGGCTGGTCACGCGACTCAGAATCTCAATGTTGGTCACTTCCAAATCGAAATCCATCACCGACAGCTGACGTTTATAGTCAATGCGGCTCTTCATTGTCGTTACACTGACTTTTTCGTTCAAGAACAGGGATGTGATGTCTTTCAACAAGCCGGTACGTTCTAGCGCCTCTACACGCAGTGTTAAGATATACGAACCTACAAAACCATCTCCCCACACCGTATCGATGATACGTTCGGGTGCATGTAGGTTAAGTTCACTTAACTGCTCACAATCGCTGCGGTGTACTGAGATACCACGCCCTTGAGTAATGTAACCTTTGATCACATCCCCCGGGATAGGCTGACAACAACGAGCCAAGTGGGTCATTAGGTTATCAACACCTTCAACAACGACAGCATCCTTTTTAGGACGGCTCTGATGCGCCGGCTTGCTATCAGACTCAAGCAACTTCTCGAGCGCTTTCTTATCTTCTTCTTCCGCCGTTGGCTTGTTGACCAGAGCATTGATGTGATTAACCACTTGGTTAATACGCAAATCGCCGCTACCAATACCCGCATACAATTCATCAGGTGTATTGACGTTGAATCGTTTCAGGGCGTATTGCTCTGCATCTTTCAGTGTTGCGCCGACTCTACCTAGCTCGACTTCTAGGATGTCTCGTCCAGCTTCGAGGTTTTTCTCACGACTCTGAGCGCGGAACCAAGCGTTAATTTTTGCTCGAGCTCGACTTGAATGAACAAAACCTGTGGTCGGATTCAACCAATCACGTGATGGATTCGGTTCTTTTTGAGTAATGATCTCAACTTGATCGCCCATCGCCAACTTATGAGTAAACGGAACGATTCGGCCAGCTACTTTGGCACCGATACAACGGTGTCCAACCATCGAGTGAATGTGGTAAGCAAAATCCAACGGCGTTGCACCCATTGGTAAATCGACCACATCACCGCGTGGTGTAAAGGCATAGACTCGGTCATCAAAGACTTGGCTACGTACTTCATCCAGCATTTCGCCAGAATCCGACATCTCTTCTTGCCAGTCGATAAGCTTACGCAACCACGTGATTTTCTCATCGTAGCCACTGCGTACACCGCTAGAAGCACCTTCTTTGTACTTCCAGTGCGCAGCCACACCCAACTCAGAGTCTTCGTGCATTTGCTTGGTACGGATCTGAATTTCGATGGTCTTGCCTTCAGGGCCAAGAACCACGGTGTGAATCGATTGGTAACCATTTGGCTTAGGGTTCGCCACGTAGTCATCAAATTCACTTGGTAGATGTTTGTATTTGGTATGAACCACACCTAGGCCGGCATAGCAGTCTTGAAGCTGGTCGGCGATGATACGCACAGCACGCACGTCAAAAAGCTCATCGAAGTCCAAGCCTTTCTTCTGCATTTTACGCCAGATACTGTAGATGTGTTTTGGTCGACCGCTGACTTCAGCATTGATGTTTGAACGCTGCATTTCTGCTGTTAAATCATCAACGAAATCTGTGATGTATTGTTCACGAACGATACGACGCTCAGACAGCTGTTTCGCAATCTGCTTGTAGGTATCGGGTTGTTGATAGCGGAAAGCGTAATCTTCAATTTCCCACTTTAGTTGACCAATACCAAGACGGTTTGCTAGAGGCGCATAGATGTTAGCACACTCTTTTGCCGCCGCACGGCGCACAGCATCAGGGGCCTTTTTTACCTCGATGAGGTTGCAAATTCGTTCTGCTAGCTTGATGACGACGCAGCGGAAATCATCGACCATGGCCAGTAACATTCGACGAACGTTATCTACTTGTCCCGAGGCTGCACTGCCTTCAAGAGTAACGTTGAGCTGGCCCAAAGCTGCCATTTCTTCAACGCCATCAATTAACTTTACGGTTTCTTTACCGTAGCTTTCTTCAAACGCTTCGCGTCCAAAAACGCCGCTTGAGACGACTGGGAAAAGTTGTGCAGCAATTAAAGTGGCACGGTCCATCGACAACGTAACCAAGATTTCGATCATCTCACGTCCACGCCAAAGCAGGAGCGACGCTTGCTCGTGATCTTTTAATAGCTCTTCACAGTGACGATAAACTTTGGTCAGTTTATTCGAGGTTTTTACGTCTTGATTCAGTGACGCAATCCAACTTTCTAGCTCAAACTGTTCGCTTGGGTTTAAATGTGCGCTTCGTACCGCAACCATCATGCCTTCCTAGTTATTATGTTTTATACCCAATTCAATATGACTAACTGATTCCAAGTTAGTTCGACTCATATTGATATCAGCGCAGGCTTCCCTGCGCCTTTGTGATTCATTTTTAAGCCTTATTTAAGGGCTTCTAAGCCTTGATAAAGAGAGCCATCGATTCTAAATGACTGGTATGGGGAAACATATCCAACATACCAAGTTTGGCTAATTGATAGCCTTGTTTTTCTAAACTCTCAGAATCTCTCGCTAGAGTAGCAGGATTACACGAAACATAAACCACACGCTTCGCTCCTAACGCTGAAATTTGATCAACGATCCCACTCGCTCCAGCACGTGCAGGGTCAAGTAATACTTTATCGAATTTCTCTTTTGCCCAAAGCTGTGAAGATAAATCTTCTTCGAGGTTCGCTTGGTAAAACTCCGTATTGCTTAACTGGTTTAACGCCGCATTAGCCGTTGCCTGTTGAACCATTTCATCAACGCCTTCCACACCAACGACAAACGCCGATTGTTGTGCGATAGGCAGACTGAAGTTGCCTAAACCACAAAACAGGTCAAGCACACGCTCATCCGCTTGAGGCTCTAACCACTCAATCGCTTGAGCAACCATCTGTTGGTTCACTTTCTGGTTAACTTGTATAAAGTGGTTTGGCTCAAAAGGTAAGGTTACACCGGTTTCACTATAGCTTGGCGAATCACCCACTAAACGAACCAACTTATCGGTTTCTGGCATCGAGTACAGCGTTACACCTTCTTCTTTCGCGAGCGTCATCAACGCTTGCTCATCTTTTTCAACCAAAGGTTTAAGGTGACGCAGCACCATAACAGGGCCAGTATCACCCAACACCAATTCAACATGTCCTAAAGACGTAAGGCTACTGAAAGTGTTCAGTAAACTTTTCAGTTTTGGCAGCAATACATTAAGGCGAGGGTCAAGCACCGCGCAGTCGGTGATGTTTTCAATCTGTTTACTTTGTTTCTTACGGAAACCAAACTGAAGCAGCTGTGTCTTCTTATCAACAAATAGACTGATACGCGCGCGACGACGATAACCGGTTTCATCACCGACAATCGGCTGGGCGACTTCGGTGTTAGCCGTTTGGTATTTGCTCATCAGGTGCGTCAAAGATTGTGATTTATGCTCAACCTGAGATGAGTAACCGAGATGTTGGAGATGACAGCCACCACACTGATTAAAGTGCTTACAAAATGGCTTTAAACGCAGCTCACTCGGTTGAAGTAATTTAATAAGTTTTGCTCGCGAAAACTTACTTTTGCTCTCAGTAAGTTGAATAACCACCTTCTCACCGGGCAATGCGCCATCAATGAAAACGGGTTTGTTCTTCTGATAAGCGATGCCAGCGCCATTGTGATCCATTCGTTCAACCAAAACCGATTGATGCTTGGTCTCGAGTTGAGTTTTCTTTTTTGGTTGGAAAAAACGTGCCATTGCTTGTGCCTAATGTATCTTTTAATAAGTAATTGGTATCCAGGACTCACTATTCTGTCTTGGAATCATTGTCGAACGTCACGGCTTTGATTAAGCTTACCGTTCACTTAACCGCCATTGTGTGCGTTATTTTCCCATATCCAGACCTCGATGTAATTAAAGAACATGACCAGATATGGCTTAAGAGCCCGTGTAATTACCTTAACTCTAGCTCCAACCCTAATTATTGGGCTGCTATTGAGTGCATTTTTCTCATTTAACCGCTATCAAGACCTTGAGGGTCAAGTGGTTAACACTGGTACTAGCATCATTGAACCACTAGCGATTGCGAGTGAGTCTGGCATGAAGCTCGAAAGTCGAGAGTCTGTCCGTCAGCTGATTAGCTATGCTCATCGAAAAAATTCTAAGCTGGTGCGCAGTATTGCGGTGTTTGATGAACGTCATGAGTTGTTTGTAACGTCAAACTTCCATCCTGATTTTGAAAGCCTGACCTATCCGAAAGATAAACCGATTCCGCATTTAAGCTCATCGAACCTGCTCGATAACACGCTGATTCTTAGGACACCTATCATCGCTGAGGGACAATACATCAACTCAGCTAATGGCCAGTCTCAAGCGAACCAAGCGATCGGTTATATTGCGATAGAGTTAGACTTGTCGTCACTTCGATTGCAGCAATATCAAGAAGTGTTCTCTGCCTTCTTGGTGCTGATCCTCGGTCTTGGACTTTCTGGGGTATTTGCCTTCCGCTTGATGCACGATGTAACCCAACCGATCACACACATGAAAAACATGGTCGATCGAATTCGTCGTGGCCACTTAGATGTGCGTATCGAAGGCAAAATGCATGGTGAGCTTGATTCACTGAAAAACGGTATCAACGCGATGGCGGTCTCGCTATCAGAATATCACGTCGAGATGCAGCACAGCATCGACCAAGCAACATCTGATCTGCGTGAAACCCTAGAGCAATTAGAGATTCAAAACGTTGAGTTAGACATTGCGAAAAAACGAGCTCAAGAAGCCGCTCGTGTTAAATCCGAGTTCTTGGCGAATATGTCTCATGAGCTTAGAACACCACTCAATGGTGTGATTGGCTTTACTCGTCAGATGCTCAAGACACACCTATCGAACAGCCAAACCGATTACCTGCAGACCATTGAGCGCTCGGCCAACAACCTACTCAGCATCATCAACGATATCTTGGACTTCTCGAAACTTGAAGCCGGCAAACTCGCTCTAGAAAATATTCCATTTGAGTTCCAAGCGAGCCTAGAAGAGGTGGTTAACCTTCAAGCCACTAATGCTCATGAAAAAGGTCTTGAGCTTACGCTTAAGATCGACCCGAAAGTACCACCAGGCGTTGTTGGTGATCCACTGCGTATCCAACAGATCCTGACTAACCTCGTGGGTAACTCGATCAAGTTTACCGAGCGTGGCAACATTGACATCAGCGTTGAACTTCGTTCACAAAGCGAAGACAGCATTGAGCTGCAGTTTATGGTTCGAGACACGGGCATTGGTATCTCAGAGCGCCAACAAGCACAACTTTTCCAAGCCTTCAGCCAAGCCGATGCGAGCATCTCTCGTCGTTATGGTGGTACAGGCTTAGGTCTGGTGATCACCCAAAAACTGGTCAGCCAAATGGGCGGAGAGATCAGCCTAACCAGTCGCCTGCACCAAGGCTCAACCTTCTGGTTTACTTTAAGATTATCAACGACTGATATGCCAATGACCGAGCTTATCGAAACTCAGTGCCTGCAAGACAAGCAACTGCTGCTTATCGAGCCAAACATGCAAGCGGCATCAATTACTCAGCAGATCCTAACCCAAGAAGGCTTAGTGGTAACGTACCGTTCGGTTATGCCTGACGAATCTACCTCGTATGACTACGTTCTACTTAACTTAGCCGCGAACCAAGAGTATCAATTTGATACCGTGAGTGGTTGGGCGATTGGCGCGAAGAAGATCGCTCAGAACGTGATTATTGGTACACCAAGTACTGAGCTAGCCTTGGGTGAGCAATTGATGAAAGAAGTCGATGTTCAGTGCATTACTAAGCCTCTCTCTCGCAAGAAGTTGCTGCAAACTTTGGTATCGAACCAAGCTCCAACCTTAATTGCACCCGCTATTGAAACACATTCAGAAGAGAAACTACCGCTTACGGTATTGGCGGTCGACGACAACCCTGCCAACCTTAAACTGATTACTGCGCTGCTAAAAGAGCGCGTAGAGACAGTCATCAGTTGTACTAGTGGTCAGAAAGCTCTCGACAAAGCGACAGATACTCCATTTGATGTCATTTTCATGGACATTCAAATGCCGCAGATGGACGGCGTGACCGCTTGCCAAAAAATTAAGGCGTTGGCGAACAATGCAAACACGCCTGTTATTGCCGTTACTGCGCATGCAATGATGGGAGAGCGTGACCGACTACTTGAAGCAGGTATGGATGACTACCTAACCAAGCCTATCGAAGAGCATGTGTTACAACAGGTTCTTATTCATTGGAGCCCTACCTCTGAGATTGAGCACATTGATAAAATAGACCCAGATCACCCGGCGGTCTCAGCTGAAGTCGATCACAGCGCTGTTTCAGAAATTGACGCTAGCGAGCACAAGAACATCATCATTGATTGGCAAGCAGCTTTGAAACAAGCCGCCAATAAAGAAGACCTCGCACGCGATATGCTGCAAATGCTCGTCGACTTTATTCCTGAAGTTTATGAGGCGGCTGACAAGGCAATTGAAGACAGTGACTACCCCGTTGAAGCTCTGACACACATCATCCACAAGATGCATGGCAGCAGTTCATACAGCGGTGTACCAAGGCTTAAGTCGGTATGTGCGACGATAGAGAAAGAACTGCGTTCAGGCACTTCTGTTGAAGACATTGAACCGGAGCTTTTTGAACTTCAAGATGAGTTAGACAAAGTTCAAGCAACCGCAATTCATTATTTGAAACCAGCCAAGACCTAGCGAATATTTCTTACTCACAAATATTCGTTAAACGGCTCACTAGCCAATAAAAAAGCAGAGCTCATGAGCTCTGCTTTTTTCTGTCTAGACCTAGGGTACTAGATATAGAGTTGCGGTAATCTATTTATGACTCGAGTAGTACCGTAGCCACCGCATAATGGCGCTCATCAGAGATAGTCAGGTGAATCGACTTTGTACCACTCGCTTCTGCGATTTCACGCGCTTTTTTATGCAGGCTTAGAACTGGCTTGCCATGCTCATCGTTTGAAATCTCGAAGTCGTGGAAGGTCACACCCAGCGCGATCCCCGTGCCTAACGCCTTAGATGCCGCTTCTTTGGCAGCAAAACGTTTTGCAAGGTAACGCCCTTTTTGCTTCAGTTGCTGGAATACTTCAAATTCAGAATCGGTCAAAATACGCTGAGCGAAAGCCTCACCACTTCGTGACAATGCCTTTTCAACACGTTCAATTTCTGCGATATCTGTACCTAATCCAACAACAGCCATGTTTACCCTATTACCAACTTCTATCTATTAACTTTCGATTCTACTGATTAATCGCTTACAACTAAGCGAATGCCGAGTTAAAGAACTAAGCGTTGTTGCGTGCTGTTTCCATCACGGCTTTCATGTCTGCAACGGCTTTATTCAAACCATCAAAGACTGCGCGTCCCATGATCGAGTGACCGATGTTCAACTCGTAAATCTCAGGAAGTGCCGCAATGGGTGCTACATTGTGGTAAGTCAGACCATGACCCGCATTGACGGTAATACCTAGATCATCTGCGTAGCTTGCGCCTGCTGCAATCTTTTTAAGCTCGTCTTGCTGATCTTCTTCTGTTTTCGCATCAGCGTAATGACCAGTATGAAGCTCAATAAACGGCGCACCACATGCTTTTGCTGCATCGATTTGCTCACGATCGGCATCGATAAACAGAGATACTTTGATACCAGCAGCCGACAGTTTTTCGGTCGCCGCTTTGATCTTTTCAAGTTGACCAACCACGTCCAAGCCGCCTTCCGTCGTCAGCTCTTCACGCTTTTCTGGAACCAGGCAAACGAACTCAGGATTAGTATCGAGTGCAATTTGAACCATCTCGTCCGTTACGGCCATCTCTAAGTTCATGCGAGTCTGGATTGTCTCAGCAAGAATACGTACATCGCGATCAACGATATGACGGCGATCTTCACGCAAGTGAATCGTAATGCCGTCAGCACCCGCACGTTCAGCAATTTCAGCTGCGTGTACTGGGTCTGGATATTTAGTACCACGTGCATTACGTAGTGTTGCAATATGGTCGATATTAACGCCTAAAAGGATTGAGCTCATTTTCCAATACTCCGTGCTCTAGAGAGGGCTATTGTTGGCATAAATAGCTCTCTACTTTTTAATGGTTTGCCGCCAAGATACGGCTTTAAGGCTATGCGTGTAAAGCGTTTTGCCGCTTTTAACTGCTCTTTAGTGATAAACCTACGTTCACTGATTGCGATAAGTTCATCGCCCATAAAAGTTAGGTTATCTCGACGCACCGATGCGATAAAACCTTTCTGCTCTCGATAGCGATAAGTCATGCTCGGATCAATCGCTTCGCCAGTGCCCGCGCAGTGTAAAAAGTCGACGCCATACCCCATAGCGGAAAGTAGAGCCAATTCAAAACGACGCAGTGCTGGCTCAGGGTTCTCATTATGAGCGAGTTCTGTTAAGGCATGAAGATAGTCATGAAAAAATGCAGGCATGGCCACTTCGGCCATCAACACTCGCCCTACTAATTCATTAACGTACATTGCTGAATACAGATTAATGCCGGCAAGAGGAAGCCCCAAGCTGATCGGTTCAGCTTGGCGCAACGTTTTCATTGAACCATTGCCAGACCACTTAAGCAGTAGCGGCGTAAAAGGTTGTAATGCACCTTTCAAATTAGAACGCTTACTCCGCGCACCTTTAGACATTAACGTCACCCGACCGTACTCTTCGCTGAAGACGTCCAGAATCAGGCTCGACTCACTGTATGGTCGACGGTGCAACACAAAGCATCGCTGTAACCCTTCGCTCAATCACTTACCCTTCTTACAGATACAAAAAGAGAGAGTTCGCACTCTCTCTTGTATTTATATTCAATTCAACTTTCTTACTTGTCAATTTTTACTATTAGAAAGTGACGTTCAATATATTATAGATCGTCGATGTAGCCTAACGAGCGAAGTGCACGCTCATCGTCAGCCCAACCAGACTTAACTTTAACCCAAGTCTCTAGGTAAACCTTACGACCGAACAGTTCTTCCATGTCGATACGAGCTTCACGACCAATCGTTTTGATCTTCTCGCCCGCTTTACCAATCACCATCTTCTTCTGACCAGTACGTTCAACAAGAATCAAAGCATTGATGTGGAAACCATCGTTATCTGGGTTGTAATCAAAACGCTCGATCTCAACCGTTACTGAGTAAGGTAGCTCTTCGCCTGTGAATCGCATCAGTTTTTCACGGATGATTTCAGAGGCCATAAAGCGCTGTGAGCGATCCGTTACGTACTCTTCAGGGAAGTGGTGCGTCGCTTTTGGTAAAGAATTACGAACGTGCTTACGCAGTACATCGATATTCTTACCTTGCTTCGCCGAGATTGGCACAACATCAAGGAAGTCCATCTTCTTAGACACTTCCATCATGTGTTGCATCACGTCTGTACGATCTTGAACGTTGTCTACTTTGTTAATACAAAGGACAACTGGAAAATCTGTTTTTCTCAGCTTGTTCAGTACCATTTCATCGTCGTCAGTCCAGTGAGTACCGTCAACAAGGAAGAATACTAGGTTCACATCACTCAATGAACTGTTCGCCGCACGGTTCATCAAACGGTTAATTGCACGCTTTTCTTCGATGTGAAGTCCAGGAGTATCAACGTAGATCGCTTGGTAATCACCTTCAGTTTCTACACCCATAATACGGTGGCGTGTTGTCTGAGGTTTACGTGATGTGATCGAGATTTTCTGACCCAAAATATGGTTCAGAAGCGTCGATTTACCTACGTTTGGTCGCCCCACGATAGCGATGAAGCCACAGTGTTGGTTTTCCGGTAGGCCCGTTTTTTTGCTATCAGATGAAAAGAATGCATCGATATCGAAATCTTGATTGTTATCAGACATTGCTTAGTTGCTCTAATGCTGTTTCAGCAGCCGCTTGTTCTGCCTTGCGGCGGCTAGTGCCTTTACCGATAACAGGTTTATCCACACCTGCCACTTCACACTCAACCGTAAATTCTTGGTTGTGTGCTTCACCTTTAATATTAGTCACTGTGTAGACAGGTAGGGGATTTCTTCGACCTTGTAAAAACTCTTGTAAGCGAGTTTTCGGATCTTTTTGAGATACACCAGGCTGAATAGACTCTAGGCGAGATTGGTACCAGCTTAAAATAATGCGGCGAACAACCTCGGTATCACTATCTAAATAGACAGCGCCGATGATCGCTTCTACTGCATCCGCTAGAATAGAATCACGACGGAAACCGCCACTCTTCAACTCACCTGGACCTAATTTTAAGTAATCTCCTAGTTCGAATTCACGACCTAGTTCTGCCAATGTATGACCACGTACTAATGTTGCGCGCATGCGGCTCATATCACCTTCGTTTACCTTAGGAAAACGGTGGTAAAGATCATCAGCGATAACAAAACTTAAAATTGAATCGCCCAGAAACTCAAGACGTTCGTTATGTTTACCTGCGGCACTGCGGTGAGTCAGCGCCAAATGGATAAGATCGGCATCATTAAACTGATAGCCAATCTTTCTCTCTAGTTTATCAATTGGAGAATTCATGCTCTCTCGATGTGTTATGTGATCGATTAATGAATCCCACCGATGCGATTAAAACGCACACCAGTAGGAATCCATGTTGGAAGTACACTGTCTGAACCGCGTTCGAATTCGAAGCTGATCCAAATAGCAACGGCCTTACCAACAAGGTTTGCTTCAGGGACAAAGCCCCAGTAACGGCTGTCAGCACTGTTGTCACGGTTATCACCCATAACAAAGTATTGGCCTTCTGGAACGATCCACTCGTTAACACCATTGCGAGGTTGATATGCTTGCACACGATCACGGCGTAATGGGTTAACTAAGATTTGGTGCTCCACGTCACCCAGTTGTTCATTCAACTGAATTAGAGGCACACCATCTTGAATAAATTGGCTTTCTTCAACGTTACTCAACTTCACTGGTTTACAGCTACTGCCACCCTTCGCTTGAATGCAGATTTCTTTATTGCTGCTGTAGCGAATGGTATCACCCGGCATACCAATAACACGCTTGATGTAGTCGATATTCGGCTGAGGTGGGTATTTGAATACGATTGAATCACCACGTTCTGGTTTGCCTGTTTCTACCAATTGAGTGCGCCATACAGGATCTTTTAGACCATAAGCGTACTTTTCTACCAAGATGAAATCACCAACCAATAGTGTTGGCATCATCGAGCCAGATGGAATTTGAAACGGTTCATAAATAAATGAACGCAAAACCAAAACAAATGCAATTACAGGGAAAATGGACACACTGTTCTCAACCCACCAAGGCTGAGCCGTAACTTTTGCGCTGGTTGCAGCGTCTAGGCCATTCGACTGTGCTTCAACGTCAGCCAGTTTTTGTTGGCGCTTCTTCGCCCACACAAACTTTTCCAACGCCCATACAATGCCAGTCACTAGAGTTACGATCACTAAGATAAGCGAAAATGTATTAGCCATTGATATCCCTTAAATTTCATTTCTTTAAAAATAACGAAAGTGAAAGAGCATAACTCTTTCACTCTGCTTAATATTTCTAATTTGTATCAATCATGCTGACTAAATGCTGGTAAGATTACGCAGGAAAAATCGTTTAGTTCGAGGCGCAAAGTGCAGTGACTAGTGGGCCTAATTGAAATCTTTGCAACAAAGAAATAAACGATTTTAACCAGTAATGTTCAGCAGATAGTTAGTGCGATTGATACCTAGTCTTTGCCAACATGAAGGATTGCTAAGAATGCCTCTTGAGGCAGTTCAACGTTACCGATCTGCTTCATACGCTTCTTACCTTCTTTTTGTTTCTTAAGAAGTTTCTTCTTACGACTGATATCACCACCGTAACATTTTGCGATTACGTTCTTACGCAGTTGTTTCACTGTAGAACGAGCAATAATGTGGTTACCAATCGCGGCTTGAATCGCGATATCAAACATCTGGCGAGGGATGAATTCTTTCATCTTCTCAACCAGTAGACGACCACGAGACTGGGCAATATCTTTGTGTGTAATGATCGCCAGTGCATCAACCGTTTCACCATTCAACAATACGTCAACACGTACCATGTTTGATGCTTCGTAGCGTTGGAAGTTGTAATCCAGTGATGCATAACCACGAGACGTGGACTTCAGACGGTCGAAGAAGTCTAGAACCACCTCAGCCATTGGAAGATCGTACGTCACAGCAACTTGGTTACCGTGATAAACCATGTCGACTTGCACGCCACGCTTCTCAACACACAGTGTGATCACGTTGCCTAGGTAATCCGAAGGTACCAGAATATTACAGCGAGCAATCGGTTCACGAATTTCTTCTAAGTCATTAATAGCAGGCAGTTTAGCCGGGCTATCAACATAAAGAATTGTGCCATCCGTTTTTACAACTTCGTACACTACGGTTGGTGCCGTTGTGATTAGGTCTAGGTCGTATTCACGCTCTAAACGCTCTTGGATGATCTCCATGTGAAGCATTCCTAAGAAGCCACAACGGAAACCAAAGCCAAGTGCTGCTGAACTTTCTGGTTCGTAAAATAGTGATGCATCGTTCAGGCTTAGTTTGCCTAGTGCGTCACGGAAGTTTTCGTAGTCATCAGACGATACTGGGAATAGACCTGCGTATACTTGAGGCTTCACTTTTTGGAAACCAGGTAGACGTTCTGTGCTGCCGCCTTTTGCAAGCGTCAACGTATCACCAACAGGTGCGCCAAGGATGTCTTTAATACCACAAACAACCCAGCCAACTTCGCCAGTATTTAACTCAGTTGTGTCGATTTGCTTAGGTGTGAAGATACCTAGACGGTCAACACCCCAAACTTGCTCTGTCGACATTACTTTAATCTTGTCGTTCTTCTTCAGCTTACCGTTCTTGATACGAACCAAAGAAACAACGCCTAAGTAGTTATCGAACCAAGAGTCAATGATCAGAGCTTGTAGTGGCGCTTCTGGATCACCTTCCGGTGGCGGGATAGCCGTTACGATGTTTTCAAGAACGTCATCAACACCGATACCGGTTTTTGCAGAACAACGCGTCGCTTCCATCGCATCGATACCAACGATCTCTTCGATTTCTTCAGCAACTCGTTCAGGTTCAGCAGCAGGTAAGTCAATCTTGTTCAAGATTGGCACTACTTCCAGTTCCATTTCGATCGCGGTGTAACAGTTTGCTAGAGTTTGAGCTTCAACACCTTGGCCGGCATCCACTACAAGAAGCGCGCCTTCACAAGCGGCTAGAGAGCGAGATACTTCGTAAGAGAAGTCTACGTGTCCAGGGGTATCGATAAAGTTAAGTTGGTAAGTTTCACCATCTTTAGCTTTGTAATCTAAAGTCACACTCTGCGCTTTAATTGTAATACCACGCTCGCGTTCTATATCCATAGAATCGAGGACTTGAGCTGCCATCTCACGTTCACTTAACCCTCCACAAACTTGGATTAAGCGGTCAGAAAGGGTCGACTTACCGTGGTCGATGTGGGCGATAATCGAAAAATTACGAATGTGCTTCATAGGCTTGGTGTGACTAAACTCTTTGAATAGGGATAATAAGAAAGCCGCAACGCATCCAATCTACAGTCAGCATTGGTGGCGGCATTTCAATCAAGTTGGCAGATTCTACCCAATTTAAGGGCAATAAGCATCATAAATTAGATGAGAGACTTGCCTAGGATTCTAATCAAGACAACTTCTTGCTTGGATTTGTCTTCCATTGGTTTAGCTAAGCGCTTCGCCAAACCAATACCACCAGCAGTAAACAGCGCTGCAGTTAAGATAACAATGCCCTCGCCCCCTTGGAATAAGGGTTGTAACAAGAGTTGTCCAAAACCAGCACCAACCATCAACATGAAAAGCGGGATAAGATAAACAATAGCTGCAGACTGAAGTAGGCTTTTTTCTGGAAAGCCAATTTCTACGATCTGGCCTGCTTTGACTAGGCTTTGGGTTTTAAGCTGCCAAAACAAGGATTTATTGCCAACAGCCTTGCTCACAATACCCGTTCCGCAGCTTTTTTGAGATGAGCAGCTACTGCAACTGGTTTGTTGTTCGCAACTCAGTTGAACAAAATATTGCTTACCTTTTTGTTCGACTGAGCTAACGGTTGCCAACGCAGTCATCATTGCGCTGGTGCCGGTTTATTGAACGTGACGGATTGAGCGATACGCTTGGCCGTTGCTGGCGGAATATCACCAACCACAGAGATTTCTTTGTCGCCAATCACTAAGCTGTGCAAGGTTCTTCGCCCTTGGCGTACCAGCTGTCCTTTCAATGAATGTTCGTCTTTATCGGCGATATAAACCGAAAAGCTAAATAATCCATCACTGAAAAGCTGGCTTTCAACCATTTTCTCGGTCGCAGCCATTTGGTAACGGCTGAGTTCTTTCGATTTAAATCCTTCTGGCACCCAAGACGCTTGCCAGTTAGTTTCACTCACCAAGCCTTCCGGCAGTGATAAGACTTTTGGTAATTGAGCTTGGTTCAAGCCACCCATCGCCTCAGCAATCTTGTCGTTCACCACGTAAGAGATCGTGCGGTACTGTTCAAGCACTTCGCCATCACGGTCCAAAAGGTCGGCACGCAAAGGAAGGCTTGTTTTCTCGTCTACCCAAACCACGTAAGAATAGCGAAGGCCGTCTTTCGGCACGACGCGTAATACTTGCGTGGTACTGCCCGCTTCACGAGAACGCCCAACTTTTACAAAATCGTAGTATTGGTTGAGAGAATCGATATCTCGATTAATCATCGGTATGACAGGTGCAACCATGCTGCCAGACTGAATAGTAAATGGCTCTGTACCCGGTTCGATGTAGCTAACTTCATTGCCACGTCGAATAACCTCACGAACAGGGCCGCTTAGATAAACAAGGTGTGCAAGTTGTTGGTCGTCGTTAACTGCATGACGATAAAGCAGAGGTTCAATACTGCTCTTCTTTATCAATATGTAGGAGAGTTCGTAATTTAGATGCTGACTGGCCTCGTTCATTTGATGTAACAAGGCCTTTGCAGTGGTTTCCTCTGCAAAGGCTGTTGGAGACATCAAGCTGAACAGTGTCAGTGCACTGACCAGGATTTTCTTCATTCAATATCCGATTCTAGGTGTGCATCTTCCATTGGCGATGCATCACTGTTTAATCTTAGTTGTAGCTCATAATCTTCTAACAATGCATGAACGCGTTTGCGTTGCTCTTGCATGTTAGCTTCAGATGCAGGTCTCTCAACAGAGTCACGCGTTAAGCTTACTGGTTCCGCAGAACCTGCAAATGGAATCGTCTGGAGTACAGGCAACTGCTCTGGAGCTGCAGGATCGCTGCCGCCATATTGCTGAACACCTAATACAACTGCTAATGAAACACACGCCGCCACGGCAACTTGTCCAAACTGTTGTAACCATGCAGGAAGCTGACGCTTCGCTTGCTGAGGTTTAGGCTGCTCTTCAATTGGAGCAACAGTAGGTTCAACATTCACTTGGTGCAGGTTCGACATTGAACCATGTACAGGCTCATCATCAAGCGCTGCCGCTACACTGTTAGCAATGTTCCACTCTGGAGTTTCTGGCGCATCCCCACGCATAACATCACCAATTAAATGGTAACTCTGCCAGGTATCCATGCTTTCTTGATCAGATTCGAGATCTACTATGAGAGCTTTATCGATCGTTTCACCATCCATGAGTGCCGAAAGCTTTTCTTTATCAGCCATTATTTTCACCATAATTATTACAAGTTCTAGCGTTGTAAAAGAGGTTTAATTTTCTTTTCTACCGCTTCACGAGCTCGGAAAATACGCGAACGTACGGTTCCTACAGGGCAATCCATTACTTCTGCAATCTCTTCGTAGCTCAAACCTTCGAGCTCACGCAACGTCATTGCAGTTTTTAAGTCTTCGGGTAGCGCTTCAATCGCTCCAAAAACAACTTGTTTCAATTCTTTTGACAGCGTTAAGTTCTCAGGGTTCGATATTTCTTTTAACGCGCTGCCTGTTTCGTAATATTCTGCATCTTCTGCATCTACATCTGTTGCTGGCGGCCTGCGGCTCTGGGCAACAATATGATTTTTAGCGGTGTTCACGGCAATTCGGTACAACCATGTATAGAAAGCACTCTCACCACGAAAGTTAGGTATCGCGCGGTAAGCTTTAATAAAAGCTTCTTGTGCTACATCAGGTACATCACCGGAATTATTCACGTATCGAGAGATAAGATTACAAACTTTGTTTTGATACTTAACCACTAATAAGTTAAATGCCTGCTTATCTCCACTCTGAACTCGCTCAATCAACACTTGATCGGTTAGCTGCTCGTTCATTCGAGCGGGTACTCCTATTGTTATAACCCTTACCTTCACAGATATGGGTACTAATTATGCGAAATGTAGTATTGACACCACCGTCTACAAGAGCACTATTGTGACTAAGCCAAATACCGAAAGTTCCAACTTTCCTAAAATTATTTGCCATTATTGTTTCACAATGTGATGTAATAAAAATAGTTATCCCTATCAATTTGGGGAAACTTGAGCAAAAGCAATGGTATTGAGCAATTAAATATTTCTAGATAGCTGTCTATATATTGATTTTGTGTCGTGTTTTAGGATGACTAGGGAAAGATTATAACAGTCTTACCCAAACTCCTAAAACAAGACGAAGTCAATTGAGCATGGACAACGCGACTATAGCCCGGGATTTAATAAGTTTTATGAACGCAAACCGAGAACATCAGTGTGATGTATTAGTGGTAGGAAGTGGTGCGGCAGGTTTGTCATTAGCCTTACGCGTAGCAGAACATGCAAAAGTAATTGTATTAAGCAAAGGACCACGCAGCGAAGGATCGACGTATTACGCACAAGGTGGTATTGCTGCGGTGTTCGATGAATCGGACAGTATTGAGTCTCATGTAGAAGATACTCAAATTGCTGGGGCTGGGTTATGCGAAGAAGATACCGTTCAATTCATTGCTGAAAATGCTAAAGAGTGTGTGCAATGGCTGATTGATGGTGGTGTTCCATTTGATAAAGATGAGAACAGCACAGAAGGCCAACCAAAATATCACCTCACTCGTGAGGGCGGCCACAGTCACCGCAGAATTCTGCACGCTGCCGATGCAACTGGCATGGCGATGCAAACCTCACTGCAAGATAACGTCAAGAATCACCCAAATATCGAGATCTTCGAGCGTCATAATGCGCTGGATTTAATCACCGAAGATAAGATAGGTGGTTCGAAAGACAAGGTTATCGGAGCCTATATTTGGAACCGTAACCAAGAACACGTTGAAACCGTGCGCGCTAAATTTGTTGTATTAGCAACAGGCGGCGCTTCAAAGGTTTACCAATACACCTCTAACCCAGATGTCTCTTCAGGTGATGGTATTGCTATCGCTTGGCGTGCGGGTTGTCGTGTGGCAAACCTTGAGTTCAACCAGTTCCACCCGACTTGCTTATTCCACCCAGAAGCGCGTAACTTCCTACTAACGGAAGCATTGCGTGGTGAAGGTGCCTATTTACGTCGCCCAGATGGGTCTCGCTTTATGAAGGACTTCGATGAGCGCGGTGAATTGGCTCCACGTGATGTAGTTGCTCGTGCGATTGACTTTGAAATGAAGCGCTTAGGTGCTGACTGCATGTATGTTGATATCAGCCACAAGCCTGAAGAATTCATCACAACGCATTTCCCAATGATCCATACTCGCTTGATGGATTTGGGGATTGATATGACCAAAGAACCGATTCCAATCGTTCCGGCAGCTCACTACACTTGTGGTGGTGTCATGGTCAATAAGCAAGGTCAAACCGACCTCACTAACCTATATGCGATTGGCGAAGTGAGTTATACCGGCTTGCACGGTGCAAACCGCATGGCTTCAAACTCACTGCTTGAGTGTGTGGTATACGCGTGGGCAGCAGCAAAAGATATCGTTGAAAACATCGACCAATCTCAACTGTGCGCTGAACTTCCGGCATGGGATGAAAGCCAAGTCACCAACAGTGATGAAGAGGTTATCATTCAGCACAACTGGCATGAGCTACGTCTATTCATGTGGGATTACATGGGCATCGTGCGTACTGATAAACGTCTTGAGCGCGCAATGCGTCGTATCCAGATGTTGCAGCAAGAGACTCACGAGTATTACAGCTACTTTAAGGTTTCAAATAACCTATTAGAACTGCGTAACTTACTACAAGTGGCTGAGTTGATGGTTCGCTGTGCAATGCAACGTAAAGAGAGCCGCGGCCTACACTACACGCTGGATTACCCTGAACTTGCAGAAGACAGCGGCCCAACCATTCTGACACCAGAGAAAAGCCAGTCTTAATTTTTGGTCATGGAAAAACGAAGGGAGCCTAGAGCTCCCTTTTCTTTTATCTTTGGTTCTTGTTTATCCAATGCTTTCGTTTATCAAACGGACTCGTTGCAAATGCGCCAAGAAGTGTCGATATTCACGTTCATTGCAACTATCTCGCCACAACAAGACTGAATATCCGCACTCAAACTGCAATTTAACGAAGAACTGCGCCCAAATCTTATCAACGGACTTAAGTGTGTAGGCTTGTTCATTGAGTCGGATCTCGCCATCTTCTTTATAGTCAAAGCACCCATGTGCTGTATTCAAGATTACGTGACTGGCTTTAAACAAACTGAACACTAAAGCTAAACAATAGAGGGCAACAGCGAGTGGAATAGAAGAGAAAACGATGAAAAACAAAAGGCACCCCAAAACAGTGCCTTTTGCAAATAATGCGGAATACGAAGGGTTAAGCTGAAGCTTAACGAACCTTGCTGAGGTTATGCGCGACAATTTTATCAACCATTGAAGCATGGCCTAGGTTTTCACTGCGTCCGTGTCCCATTACCCAAGTAAACAGGTCTGGGTCATCACACTCTAATAGAGAAACAAACTCACGCTGCTCCTGCTCTTGCAATGAATCAAAACACTCTTCGAAAAATGGCATGATAACTACGTCAAGTTCCAACATGCCACGACGGCAACCCCATTTAATTCGTGCTTTCTGCTCTGCAGTGTACATTGGCTATCCTCACCTATAATTTTTCTTTCTCGGAGTGTAACAAGTCATACGCTCTGCAACTACTATGTGAGTCACAGTCCCTATCTAAGCTCACAAAAAAACCTAAGCTGACAAAGAAACAGAACCGGATTAACATAGAGCCAAATAAAATTCTTAGGAAAGATAAAATGGATTGGAAAAACACATTTCAGCCGCTCGCTCATACGCAAAATGAATCGCTTCCAGAACTGATGATGACACACGTGTCAGATTGGAGCGCAATTACCATGATAGGCGACGACAAAAAGTCGTACTTACAGGGTCAAGTAACGTGTGATGTCGTCACTCTTCCTAATGATGAATCGACATTAGGTGCGCATTGTGATGCGAAAGGAAAGGTATGGAGTATCTTTCGCTTGTTCCACCACAACGGTGGCTACGCACTCATGCAGCCTAAGTCTGCGATTGAAGTCGAATTAGTTGAAATCAAGAAATACGCTGTATTCTCTAAGGTTGATATCGAGCAAACGTCTGACGTTGTTATCGGTGTCATGGGCGCGTCAGCTGATCAATACATTGACTCAGTTTCAGAAAGCCAAGGTAAAGTGCGTGTAATCTCTGGTGGCACCGCTGTTCAAGTCTCTGACAACCGTTGGGCTCTACTTGTTACGCAAGAAGCAGCAGAAGCCTTGGTATCAAGCTGCACTGCAGAAAAAGTATCAGAAGCGCTTTGGCAGTATCATGAAATTCTTGATGCTCAGCCGAACCTATCGAAAGCAGAGCAAAACGAACACATCCCTCAAGCACTCAACCTGCAAGCGATTGGCGGTATCAGCTTTTCAAAAGGCTGTTACACAGGTCAAGAAACAATTGCTCGTGCTAAATACCGTGGCATGAACAAGCGTGAAATGCGCATTGTTTCTGGCCCAACAGGGGAAGTGCTAACACTAGATAACCCTATTGAACTAGAGCGTAGCGTAGGTGAAAACTGGCGTGGCGCAGGCCGACTATTAAACGTCTATCAATTTGCTGATAACCAAGCGATTGGTTTAATGGTATTGCCAAACAACCTGGATGACGATGTTCAGCTTCGATTGACTGCGCAGCCTGATCAAGTGTGGAATATCCTGCCACTGCCTTACAGCCTTGACGAAGAGTAGCCACGTGGAAACACTGATTACACAATGGCTGGATCAACAGCAGGTGAAGTATCGCCTGCTGATGCAAAGTAAACCCACCACCAGCATCGAAGAAACCGCGCAAGAACGAGGCATTAATGCCTCTCAAATGGTCAAGTGCATCCTGCTTAAGGATATGGGAAACCAGTATGCGTTGGCCTGCACTGCTGGCGATCGCTCTATCGATCCAAAGAAAGTACGCTCGGTACTGAATTGCCGTCGAATGACCTGCGTATCACTCGCTGATGTTGAAGCCATCACCGGCTTTAAAGCTGGATGTGTTGGGCCTCTTGCTCTAAAGAGATACATGCCGATCATTTTTGATCCTTCCATTCAGAGCAACTCGACCGTTACCATTAGCTCGGGTAATCGAATAGCTGGTGTTGCGTTGGATCCCAATGATCTCATAGCACTATGTGCGCCGATCATCGCTGACATCAGTCGATGAACGTTTCGAACAGATCATGCTTCGCAAACTTCATTTTAATATTTCATTGAGTACATTTTTAGTGTGAACTTCGTCATAAGAAAAACACACCCACACTAAATAATTACTCAAAATAAAAGCATAAGTAGTCATAAGGTTGAATTTGCGTTATTGTGATTTTACTGACTAGCCTTTAAGCAAATCAGTACAAGTGAATCCACTGAGTAACATCAGTATCCACTTTTGTGTAATGCATCTGTGACTATTCGCCCGTTTTAGACGGGCTTTTTTTGTTCAAAATTTACAATTTGATTACACAAACAAAAAAATCCCGCCTATTCTTATACTTGTAACATTAGCACTGCTTAATACCGGATAGGAAAGTTCGTAGCAGTTCACTACTCAGTATTATTTTGGGGAGGAGCTCACGTAAAAATAGATATTTACTGAAGAAAGTGCTTAGAACAGCACAAATATCTAATTAACGTTAACTCTACTGCATATTACTCCATGCTTATCACAATAATTATCTCGGAGTTTTTCTATAATATGCAGGCTAGGTAAATATAAGGATAATTAAAAATGAGACTGTTTAAGCGCTATACACCGAGTATGATTGCTAAACATGTAAGTCGACTTTTCAAAGGACGAATCTACATTTACGGCGTAGGTAAATTTGAGTTTGATAACGGTAAACTCGTATTACCAGACCGAGCAGAGAAGCGTCACTTTCAAACCGTGAAAGAAATAAATAGTGAAATCATGAAACTGCGCTGCGCGTACGCATGATCTGATATTTTAAGAATTAGAAACAAAAAGGGTTGGCATTGTGCCAACCCTTTTTTCGTGTTCATGATGTCGTCAATTGCGATTAACTTTAGCGACTAACCATCACAACGGCTCACCCGTGCGCGACTATTGATTTGCGATTGTTGATTATTAGTGCGTAACTGGACGCTTAGCTAAATCGGGAAGATTGCCCGACAAACCTAGCGCTCGCTTCATGATCTCATCTTTCGCACCCGGTAATTGACCCGCAATCTTCATACCGATACCACGAATCAGCTTCTTAGCTGGGTTATCGCCTTCAAACAGATCTTTAAAGCCCTGCATTGAAGCGATCATCTTCGCCGCCTCTGCTTTTCTCCAGCGCTCGTAGCCACGAAGGTTACGCTTGGTACCAATGTCCTCGCCAGCAGCCCAAAGCGTTAACAGCTCTTGCGCTAAGCTTGCAGCATCTAATAGGCCAAGGTTCACGCCTTGCCCTGCTAATGGGTGAATAGTATGAGCAGCATCCCCCACCAAAGCGACACGCTCTACAACAAAGTCACGCGCATAACGCATGCGCAGTGGGAAGGTAAAACGGTCACCAACCACTTCGCATAAACCAAGTTTTGAGTCGAACTCTGCCGTTAGCTGCTTATTAAAATCAGCATCCGACATTGATACAAGCTTCTCGGCACGATTAGGCTCCGTAGACCAAACAATTGAGCTCATGTTACTTGGCTGCATTGGTAGAAACGCCAGTGGGCCTTGAGGTGTAAATATTTGACGGGCAACGCTGTTGTGCGGCTCTGTGGTTTTGATGTTCGCGACAATCGCACTGTGTCCGTAATCCCAATGTGTTAATGGGATATCTTGCTGCTTACGAACCCAAGAGTTTGCGCCATCCGCTCCAACCACTAACTTAGCGGTCAGCGCTTGGCCGTTATCTAGGGTTAACCACGCTTCGCTCTCGCCAATCGCCATCGTTTTACACGTTGCAGGCATATACAGGCTGACGTTGTCTTGCTTCTTAACCTGATCAAGCAATGCTAATTGAATCACACGGTTTTCAACGATATGACCAAGATTAGGCTGAGCCAAGCGTGTCGAGTCAAACTCAATACGGGCAAAGCTGTCTTGCTCCCACACTTCCATTGCTTGATACGGTGCTGCACGTCTTTGTTCGATACCTTGCCATGCGCCTAGATTACGAAGAACGACTTCACTCGAACGGCTCAATGCCGACACACGCACATCAGGTAATTCACTGAGCCCTTCGCTAGGTGCTTTGCCCTCTATCACGGCAATTCTTAGATCGCTGTCTTTCAGTGCAGCGGCAAGCGCTAGGCCAACCATGCCTCCACCGACAATCGCAATATCAACACTTTGCATCATTATTTATTACCTTATCTTTCTACTAGGCCAAGCGTATGACGCAAAAGTGGACCTTTAAGTGGTGGGAGGCTATCAATTACGGCTAACCCAAGATTTCGCCCAATACGAGCGGTCAAAAAATCGTTTGAGAACAGGTGAACTAGGCTTGAAGTCAACGTGATCGTTGCGTCTCTATCTTGTTCTCTACGTTTTCTAAAGTTAACAAGACCACGGTAACGACCCACATCATCCAACTGAGTACACAACTCTTCTGCCAAGGAAGCCACGTCTCGGATACCTAGGTTAAAGCCTTGCCCCGCAATGGGGTGAAGCGTTTGAGCAGCATTACCAACAATCGCGAATCGATGAGAGATATTTTGCTGTCGGTGACGAAGAATCAGTGGATAGCTCGCACGCTTGCCGACTTTCTCTAATCGGCCAAGTCGCCAACCAAAATCGCTCTGAAGCTGCTCAAGGAATTCGTCGTCGTTAAAAGCCATAACTTTATCGACTTGCTCCGGCGGTAAACACCAAACCAAAGACAAACGGTTATCACTCATCGGCAATAGAGCGACTGGCCCATGATGGGTAAAGCGCTCAAATGCGCGACCTTGGTGAGGTTCACTCGCCACGATATTGGCAATCACAGCGACTTGCTCAAAGTCGTGCTCACTCAATGAGATATTGAGCTGTTGGCAACAGGTTGAGATTGCACCATCAGCTGCAACCAATAACTTAGTCGTTATGGTTTGCCCACTTGTCAGTTCAATCGTCGTCAACGCTTCTTCACGTTCAACTTTACTGACAGACTCAGGGCAAAGCATGGTAATTGCCGCTTCTGATTCAAGTTTCTGTTGATAGATTCGCCCCACATCGGCTAACTCGACCACGTAGCCAAGCGCATCTACAGCAAGCTCTTCACTGTAGATGTCTGTCATTCCGGCATGTCCTCTATCCGAAACATGGATATCTTTAATCGGGGTCGCTACTGGAGCGATAGATTGCCACAACTGCAAAGAATCCAGGATCTGCACCGTGCCATAGGACAAAGCAATCGAACGAGAATCAAACCCTGGATGAGCTTGATGATCAACCTGATAAGGCTCTACTACCGCGATCGATAGTGAACCTTGACTGAGGTGATTCAAAGCAAGGGCTAAGGTTGCCCCTGCCATTGCGCCACCAGCAATTACAACATCATACTGAGCCATTATAACCTCAAACCGACAAGCGGATTAATGAATGGTTGGAGCCGCATCTTCAGATGGGCGAGCGCCGAATTCAGCATGAATCGTTAATGCACACGCTTTTACGTGCTCAATAACTTGCTCTAGAAGTTGCGCTTGCTCTTCCAAATCATCTTCTTCGTCAATGCCTAGCTTGGCCATCTCTTCAAGATCAGCTAATGCTTCTTTGGTACCATCAGACGCTTTATTTAATTGAGCACCAACTAGACCCAGGCCAGAGATAAAGTGGTTAATCCAATCAGACACACCGTCAGCTAAATCAAACAAGCTTGCGCTTGCGTCTTCATCAGGCAATAACATAGACAATTCCATGCCTGAACCTGTGATTTCGCTGGTCGTTACTTTTAAGGTCGCTTCCGCTAACGTTAATGCGCGATCTGGCCACCCCATGCCTTCATTGGTGTAATCAAAGATAAGTGGTTGCCAGCTTTTATCTGCTAGGTTTAAGCCTCCGCTCAACATACCCGTTAATAAGCCATGCATCTCAGCAGGATTTACGGCTAGGCTTGCCGATTGAAGTTCAGTCGCAACCGTTAGGTAGTCAGGTAAAGTAGTTTCGCTCATCAGATAGCTCGCTCAGTTATTCTTTATATCGATAGTATAATCGTACCACTTCACCCCAATTCTGGTAAGCGTCGATCCTGAGCAATTGAAGGATGACTGACTACCAATTGTTCAATTTGCTGAATTACTGTGTGCTCAAGCTCTCATTTACAAACAGTCACTCTGAAAAGCTTGAATCTTAATAGCGGTTTACCTATAGTTTCTCCCTCAGAGGAGATTGCTTCCTCATCGGTACTTGCACTTTTTCTTTCTCAAAAAATGATAAAGAGCAACAGCCTTAAATAGTGCGTTAAAGAGTTCATCCATCATGAGTAATCAAGCGGTAGACGTTGAAATATTAGGAAAACTGACTCGAGTGAATTGTCCCCCAGGGCAAGAAGAGTCATTGATTGCAGCGGCGGCCGATCTTGATAATCGATTGAAAGAGATGGCTGAACGTACTAAGGTAACCAATGAAGTAAAGCTGCTAACGATCGCAGCTCTGAATATTTGTTATGAGCTACAAACCAAGAAGTTTGAAGCAAACGACGAACAAAACGCACTGACCGAGCGAATGGAACAGCTCACGACATCACTTTCAGATGTCCTCAGTAAAGTTAAGCACGGACAGCAATAGCGTACACAAAATTTACCCTGGAGTGTTTGTCAGAGGATTCACGTCCCCGAGCCGATAAGCAATCCCTAAGGGTTAGTACTTGAGTGCTATTGAGCATGCTCGGTCCGCCGAGAAGCCTACGGTAATCATTGCTGATCCGCCTTGAACTCGCTGGTTCAAGGGCCATCTATTCTCAACGGCACTTTGGGGTATCCCTTCTTATGAAGACGCTCACACGCAGCGAATTTCGCAAACAGATCCGCATCAAACGTAACTCCCTATCTAGCGAACAACAAACTCAATCCGGTTTAGATTTAGTCCAGCAGTGTGCTCAGCTTGATGAAGTTCAATCTGCTCAGCATATTGCACTCTATATATCCATCGATGGCGAACTCGATACCCAGCCTTTAATTGAATGGTTATGGGCGCAAGGTAAGCAAACTTATTTACCAGTATTGCACCCCTTCTCTGCCGGACATCTGCTGTTTCTGCACTACTCGCCAAGCACACCGACGGCTTTGAATAAGTACGGAATCGTTGAACCTCAGCTCAATCAATTGCTCGTCAAACCATGCCAACAACTCGATCTTATTCTCACACCATTGGTGGGCTTTGACTCTCAAGGGCATCGCTTAGGCATGGGCGGCGGATATTACGATCGCACTTTGGCTCGATGGTTCGAGACGGGCAATGGCGCAACACCTATTGGCCTTGCTCACGATTGCCAACATGTCGATCGCTTACCAATTGAAGGTTGGGACATTCCGTTACCTAAAATCGTGACTCCGAGTAAAACTTGGCAATGGGAAAACAACCATTAAAGCGCTATAATCGCGCCGCAAACGTTAACCTCGATATCCAAAAGTTACCCCAATATCTAAACGTTAACTTCATCATTACGCAAACGATTAATTCAAAGCGCAAGACCTTATTCAGGAGAATGGCATGACTCAAGATGAAATGAAAAAAGCAGCGGGCTGGGCAGCACTTCAATATGTTGAAGAAGGCAGCATTGTAGGTGTAGGTACTGGCTCAACAGTAAATCACTTCATCGACGCACTTGGCACAATGAAAGACAAAATCAAGGGTGCGGTTTCAAGCTCTGTAGCCTCTACTGAAAAACTAGAAGCGCTAGAAATCAAAGTATTCGAATGCAACGACGTATTCAAGCTAGACATCTATGTTGATGGCGCTGACGAGATTAACGGTTCTCGCGATATGATCAAAGGCGGCGGCGCTGCTTTGACTCGTGAAAAAATCGTAGCAGCTATCTCTGATAAGTTCATTTGTATCGTTGATGGTACCAAAGCAGTTGATGTGTTGGGTAAATTCCCACTGCCTGTTGAAGTTATCCCAATGGCGCGTTCATACGTAGCACGTGAACTCGTAAAGCTTGGTGGTGACCCAGTTTACCGCGAAGGCTGCACAACCGATAACGGCAACGTGATCCTAGATGTGTACGGCATGGCGATCGAAAACCCAAAACAGCTAGAAGATATCATCAATGGTATCGCTGGCGTGGTAACGGTTGGTCTGTTCGCTCACCGTGGTGCTGATGTAGTTATCACTGGCACGCCTGAAGGTGCAAAAATCGAAGAATAAATAATAGAAGATTGAGTTTTTCTGTTACTTCATTACAGACGGTGCCCTAGGGCGCCGTTTTTTTTGCTTTATTGCTGTAAAATTATGTCTTATTCCGTAATTTTCTTACCCAAAACATTTTTTTTTTGTTACTTTATTGTTCAGAAGACGCACAGGGAAAACGTTTGTCTCCTAACAAAGTGGTGAATTTGTTCCCCTTTCAGCCATTTTGTAGCACGTGCGCCGCATTTGCCCAACCTTTCCATTTTAAGGACGAGAACAATGGCCAAAGTTTCACTGGAAAAAGAAAAAATAAAAATTCTACTTCTAGAAGGTCTTCACCCTTCTTCTGTAGAAGTACTGCAAGCCGCTGGTTACACAAATATTGAGTACCACAAAGGCTCACTACCTGAAGATGAACTTCTTGAAGCAGTTAAAGATGCTCATTTCATTGGTATCCGTTCTCGCACCAACATCTCCCAAGAAGTTATTGATGCGGCTGAAAAGCTGGTTGCAGTCGGTTGTTTCTGTATTGGTACTAACCAAGTCAACCTTCAAGCAGCAGCAAAGCGCGGTATCCCTGTTTTCAATGCACCGTTCTCAAACACTCGAAGTGTTGCTGAACTCGTTCTAGGTCAGGTTCTATTACTGCTTCGCGGTATTCCAGAGAAGAATGCTCTTGCTCACCGTGGTATCTGGAAAAAGAGTGCAGACAACTCTTACGAAGCTCGTGGTAAGCGTTTAGGTATTATTGGCTACGGTCACATCGGTACTCAACTGGGTATTATTGCTGAAAACCTTGGCATGCGTGTTTACTTCTACGACATTGAAAACAAACTGTCTTTGGGTAACGCAACGCAAGTTCATACCATGACCGAACTGCTGAATAAGTGTGATGTGATCTCTTTACACGTCCCTGAAACCAACGAAACAAAAGACATGATGGGTAAAGAAGAGTTCGAGCGCATGAAGCCTGGCTCTATCTTTATCAATGCAGCTCGTGGCACGGTAGTTGACATCCCTGCTCTGTGTGGCGCTCTAGATTCTGGTCACCTTGCAGGTGCAGCGATCGACGTTTTCCCAACAGAACCAAAAACCAATGCAGACCCGTTTGAGTCGCCATTGATGCAGTTCGACAACGTGATTCTTACACCTCACGTAGGTGGTTCAACTCAGGAAGCACAAGAGAATATCGGTGTTGAAGTGGCTGGCAAGCTAGCGAAATACTCTGATAACGGTTCTACGCTATCAAGTGTTAACTTCCCAGAGGTATCTCTACCGCTACACACGGGCACGTCTCGTTTGCTGCACATTCACGAAAACCGCCCAGGTATCCTAACTCAGATCAACACCATCTTCGCTGAAGAAGGCATTAACATCGCGGGTCAGTATCTACAGACTGCGGCTGATATGGGTTATGTAGTTATCGATGTAGAAGCGGATCGTTCAGAAGAAGCACTGCTTAAACTGAAAGAGATCGAAGGCACAATCCGTGCTCGTCTACTTCACTAATCATCGAACTCGATATTAGTAAAAACAAAAAGGCTCTCATTTTGAGAGCCTTTTTAGTATTTGGCCTATCATAGGTAATTAGATCATCATGATCCAAAAACCTCTATAGCGATGTCATTACTCTTCGATCTGGTAGATCACATTAACGCGGTCGCGAATGGTGATCGTTGAGTCTTCATAAGAGTTCGATTCTGTTCTTGCATCCATCGCCATTGAACGCATTAGCACAGGCTGAGAAGATTGTGCATTGTAATCAACACGCCAAACATCACCTAGCTCACGCTCAAAACCACTCGCTAATGATTTCGCTTTCGAACGCGCATCCTTGATGGCTTCTAAGCGCGCTTGTTCTTGATACTTAGCTTGATCACGTACCTGCAGTTGAATGTTATCGATCTGGTTAATGCCCTGACCAATAGCAATATCCATGTACTCATTAAGATTAGCTAGCTCATTCACTTGAACGGTCACATTACGTGAAGCGCGGTAGCCAACCAATTCTGGTTTGCCATCTTTTGGATAATGGTACTGAGGAGATAGGTACAGATTAGAGCTGTGTACGCTCGCCTCATCTACGCCCGCTTGGTGCAGCTTATTTAGAAAGCCCGTTACCACTTTATCAACAGTACTTTTAGCCTGTTCAGCCGTCATCGTTGACTCTACCACTCTCACTGAGAATGTCGCCATATCTGGTGTCGCGATGACTTCACCATAACCTGTTGTTGAAATATGCGGAAAGGATGGAGAGTCAGCCAGTGATGGAAAGCTCACAGCACTCAACGCAGCAGTAAGAGACGTTGCTAACATCTTTGGTACAAACTTCATTAGGTAGACCTATGCTAAACAAATGTCCTTCCATCATAGAGTAATTTATCGTTTAGCCAATCCTGATTGTGCACATCTAACAGAACTTTGACGCTGAAAAAACCAACAACTTACTGAGGTAAATGATTGTGAGCAAAACTTAATATCGCCTGGGATACCTCTTTTAGCACCCCACTCTCAAGCTGCCAATGGTGCCAATAGATGCGATAAGACAGCAGAAAGCCAGGGGTAATATCAATCAAAGCACCAGACTCTAGTTCCTCGATAATCTGCAATCGAGGAATCAAGCAATAGGCAACACCCGATAATGCCAAGCGCACAAATGCTTCTGAACTGCCGACCGTATGATTGATCACACTGTCTCTCGGTACGTTAAAATGGTCATGCAGAAACTTCTTATGCAGATCATCGTATTGATCATAAGAAACCGCAGGCGCTTTGCTTAAGGTGGCGTAGTTTACGCCGTCTGAAAAGTAACGCTGATGAAAATCAGGGCTCGCCACACACACATAATCCATCCTACCGAGGTAGTCTGCACTGCACCCAGGAATCGCTTGAGGTTCCAAACTGATGGCACCGGCAACCTCACCGCTTTTTATTTTTTCAATGGTTCTCGCCTCACCATGAATTGCGAGGTTCAACTCGACTTGACGAGACTTCATCACATCCGACAGTGCAGGTAACAACCATGTCGCCAAACTATCAGCGTTGGTGGCTATGGATATCGATAGTGGTTGAGTACCTTCTTCATTCATTAACTCAGGCACAAGCTCGTGCTCTAACAAGCGAACACGACGATACAAACCCAATAACTTTTTACCAGCTGGAGTTGGCCTAGGCGGGTTTTCTCTCACCAAAGCAGGCTGAGCTAACCATTTTTCCAGCTGTTTGATACGTTGAGACACCGCTGATTGGGAAATGTATAACTGCTCTGCGGCCCTCTCAAAGCTACGTTGTTTCACCACAGCATCCAGTGCTTCTATCCATTTATAATCCAATCCACGCATCAATTTGCTTCCTTTTTAAGCTAACCCAACAGCACATTAGCAACTCTAATAATGGATTAAAATCATTAATTATACTTATTTAAAAGGTCAGAGTATCTTCGCCATATAGCACGTAAATATCGTTAATTAAGTGGAGGTTAAAATGAATTTTTGGGTTTTATTACAAGGTTTTGGTCTAGGGGCAAGCATGATTATCCCTATTGGCGCTCAGAATGCGTACGTCCTAAATCAGGGGATAAAGCGCAACCACCATTTAACCACAGCGACAATTTGTAGCCTGCTCGACACTCTGTTTATCTCATTGGGTATCTTTGGTGGCGGAGCAATTCTGTCGCAAAATGAATTGCTACTTACCTCTGTGACATTGGGCGGTATCGCTTTTCTAACGGTATATGGTTTGCTATCACTGCGCAGTGCATTCAAAACGCGCACCAGTGATGAATCAAAAAGTGAGGTGTTGGCTCGTGGCAAGCGCACCGTTATTTTGGGTGCATTAGCTGTAACAGTATTAAACCCACACCTCTATTTGGATACCGTGGTGATTCTAGGATCCATTGGCGGGCAGTTTGAAGGCAACGACAGAATTGCGTTTGCGATGGGGACTATCTTAGCTTCATTCGTGTGGTTTTATTCCTTATCATTAGGCGCAGCAAAGCTAGGTCCAACGCTATCGAAACCTAAAGTTAAGAAAGGCATCGATATCGCAGTAGCAGCCATGATGTTCGCTATTGCACTTGTGCTCGCCAATGGACTCATTGAGCAATACGGGTAAACCTATTCTTCTTCTTTAGTCATCAAACAAACTTTACTCATCCAACAAAAAAGGCGAATAACCTAAGTTATCCGCCTTTCCTTATAGAAGCTAATAGCTATAAAAACTAACTAGAAATTAAGCTTCAACTTTATTCATGTGTACATCCATTTGCGGGAATGGGATTTCGATACCTTCGTTGTCCAAGCCTTCTTTGATAGCTTGCATAAGGTCGAAATAAACATTCCAGTAGTCAGCAGTGCTAACCCATGGACGAACAACAAAATTAACTGAAGAATCAGCTAGCGTGTGAACACCTACTTGAACACCTGGATCTTTCAATACGCGCTCATCAGATTCACAGATCTTAGTCAGTAGCGCTTTTGTCTTCTGAAGATCAGCGTTGTAAGAAACACCAATCATTAGGTCAATACGGCGCGTCGCATGACGAGAATAGTTAGTGATTGGGCTACCGATAACGCTTCCGTTAGGTACTACAACCATTTTGTTGTCTGGTGTTGTTAAAACAGTTTGGAAGATCTGAATTGAATCAACTGAACCCGCTACACCACCAATTTCCACGTAGTCACCAGACTTGAATGGACGGAATGCAACGATAAGTACACCCGCTGCAAAGTTAGATAGTGAGCCTTGCAGCGCAAGACCAACGGCTAAACCAGCCGCACCAATAACAGCGACCACAGATGCAGTTTGAACGCCTAAACGACCAAGTGCAGCGATAAGAACAATAACAAACAATAAGTAACGAACTAAACCGTGGATAAACTCCACAACAGCTCGATCCATCTTCTTCTTCTGAAGAACCTTAGATACGCTATTCGCGACTGCTTTAACAATCAAGTTACCAATAAATAGAATTATCAGTGCAGAGATAATGTTTACACCGTATTGGATAAATAGATCTGAATTATTTGTTAACCACTGCTCGGCCTGAGATAAACCATCCACAATTGGAGTCTCAAGCGCTGTCGAACCATCAGCCATAATGTGCATCCTCTATATAATATGCTATGAGCTAAACTGTCTTAAGCCAAACTTACTTTTACAATAAACAGTTTAACTCCTGTTAAGTCACTGTGTTAAAAGTAAATTAAAGCCAAGTCCTTTTTTTTAAACTGAACCAGGTCCAGTTTTTCGGCACGATATCCTATCTTTGACATATTGCAAAGTCATATTTATGTAAGCTTTTGAATTAATAAAACTTACCAATAGACGCAAATACCGATAACTAAAAGACTACGAAATTTATTCATCGTAGGCTAGGTTTTTCACATATTTAATACAAGTTTTTATCAGACATAAAAAAACCCGCTCAATGAGCGGGTTTTTAAAACTTAAAGAGTACTTAATTCAAAGAATTATAGTACGTCTACAGCGTTAAGGTCAGCAAATGCTTTCTCAAGACGAGTAACCATTGAAGCTTGACCAGCACGTAGCCATACGCGTGGATCGTAGAACTTCTTGTTTGGTTGGTCTGCACCTTTAGGGTTACCAATTTGACCTTGTAGGTAATCGAAGTTGTCAGCAGAGTACTGACGGATACCATCCCAAGTTGCCCACTGTGTATCTGTATCGATGTTCATTTTGATAACACCGTAGCCGATAGACTCTTGGATTTCTGCTTCAGAAGAACCAGAACCACCGTGGAATACGAAGTTTAGAGCGTTAGGTGCGATACCGAACTTCTCTGCACAGTATGCTTGAGAATCACGTAGGATTGTTGGAGTAAGTACAACGTTACCAGCTTGGTAAACACCGTGTACGTTACCGAAAGAAGCAGCGATAGTGAAACGTGGGCTAACAGCCATTAGTTTCTCGTATGCGTATGCTACGTCTTCTGGAGAAGTGTAAAGCTCAGATGCATCCATATCAGAGTTATCAACGCCGTCTTCTTCACCACCAGTACAACCAAGTTCAATCTCGATTGTCATGTTCATTTTAGCCATGCGCTCTAGGTACTTAGCACATGTTTCGATGTTCTCTTCTAGAGACTCTTCAGAAAGGTCTAGCATGTGAGAAGAGAATAGTGGCTTACCAGTTTGTGCGAAGAACTCTTCACCAGCGTCTAGTAGACCGTCGATCCATGGTAGAAGTTTCTTAGCAGCGTGGTCAGTGTGTAGGATAACTGGAACACCGTAAGCTTCAGCTACAGCGTGTACATATTTAGCACCAGCTACAGCACCAAGGATTTGTGGACCTTGACCTTCAAGTTTAACGCCTTTACCTGCGAAGAATGCAGCGCCGCCGTTAGAGAACTGAACAACTACCGGAGATTTAACTTTAGCTGCTGCTTCTAGTACTGCGTTTACAGAGTCAGTACCAACAACGTTTACAGCAGGAAGAGCAAATTTGTTTTCTTTTGCTACTTCAAATACTTTCTGTACGTCATCGCCAGAAATCACACCAGGTTTTACAAAATCGAAGATCTTAGACATGGAAATAGTCCTATTTATTCTATCGTTTTAAGATTAAAAAACTTAAGTTTAAAAACTTGCAATCGTTTGCTCACAACTGATGCCATTCTAGCAAAAAAGTGTGATATGCAGCAAACGTTAAAAGGCGAGATTCGCATCTCGCCTTTCTAAATCAATTATGCTTTAGCACGCTCTTCAAGCATTGCTACTGCAGGAAGTACTTTTCCTTCAACGAATTCAAGGAAAGCGCCGCCGCCAGTAGAGATGTAAGAAACGTCAGCTTTGATACCGAACTTGTCGATAGCTGCTAGCGTGTCACCACCACCTGCTACAGAGAAACCTGCAGACTCAGCGATTGCTTTAGAAATACCAGCTGTACCTGCTTCGAAGTTCTTGAATTCGAATACGCCTACAGGACCGTTCCAAAGGATAGTTTTTGCATTGCCGATGATTTCAGCAAGAGCAGCAGTTGAATCTGGACCAAGGTCGAAGATCATGTCGTCATCTTGCACTTCAGAAACGTGCTTGATTTCAGCTTCTGCGTTTTCATCGAATGCTTTAGCACATGCAACATCAGTTGCTACTGGAATAGCACACTCTTTCATTAGCTTCTGAGCTGTTTCAACTAGGTCCGCTTCGTATAGAGACTTACCTACATTGTGACCTTCAGCTGCAATAAATGTATTCGCGATACCACCACCAACAACAAGTTGGTCAGCGATTTTAGAAAGAGATTCTAGAACTGTTAGCTTAGTAGAAACTTTAGAACCACCAACGATAGCAACTAGTGGACGCTCTGGGTTGTCCATAGCTTTACCTAGCGCTTCAAGTTCAGCAGCTAGAAGAGGACCAGCACATGCTACAGGAGCGTGAGTACCAACACCGTGAGTAGATGCTTGTGCACGGTGAGCCGTACCGAATGCATCCATTACGAAGATGTCACATAGCGCAGCGTACTGCTTAGATAGTGCTTCTTCGTTCTTCTTCTCGCCTTTGTTGAAACGTACATTTTCTAGTACAACAAGTTCACCAGCGTTTAGCTCAAGACCATCTAGGTAATCTTTTGCTAGTTTAACGTCGCAATCTAGTGCGTCGTTTAGGTAGTTAACTACAGGAGCTAGAGAGAACTCTTCGTTGTACTCGCCTTCAGTAGGGCGACCAAGGTGAGAAGTAACCATAACTTTTGCGCCAGCTTCTAGGCAAAGTTTGATAGTTGGTAGAGATGCAAGGATACGTGCATCTGAAGTTACTTTACCGTCTTTTACTGGTACGTTTAGGTCAGCACGGATGAATACGCGTTTACCTGCAAGTTCCAGGTCAGTCATCTTGATCACAGACATGATTTGTCCTCTCAAATTTAAATAAAAATAAAGTTTTGGAAACTCAGCAACCCTGCTAAGCCTATAAATTATTCAACTGGTAATGCTTTAACTACTCATAATATGTGGACACTTAGTATTTATTTCAAGCCAAAAAATAAATAATCCACACATTTGCTTCTAGGTCTTACTTCTTGCCTTCTGAAGCTTGCATTGCAAGAACCGTATCCAGCATTCGGTTCGCAAAGCCCCATTCATTGTCGCACCACACTAGCATTTTTACTAAGGTGCCATTGCTCACTCGAGTTTGTGAACCATCAACGATTGCGCTATGGGGATCGTGATTAAAGTCGATGGAAACGAGCGGCGCTTCAGTATAGTCAACTATATTGTGTAATGTACACTGGGAAGCATTAACAATGGTTTGATTTACGTCATTAACTTTCACATTTGTATTAATTGTGACACTTAAATCCATCGCAGTGACGTTTACCGTCGGCACACGCACAGATATCGCTTCGAACTTGTTAGAAAATTTCGGGAAGATTCTTTCAATACCTTTATGCAATTTGGTGTCGACAGGAATGATAGATTGGCTTGCCGCTCGAGTACGACGCAAGTCGCTATGGTATGCATCAATAACTTGCTGATCATTCATTGAAGAGTGAATCGTTGTGATGGTACCGGACTCGATGCCAAAGGCATCATCAAGTACTTTAATGATAGGGACAATACAGTTAGTGGTGCATGAACCATTGGAAACGATTTGGTGGTCAGCTTGGATGGTATCGTGATTCACACCATAGATAATGGTGTTATCAAGGTCGTTAGCACCAGGGTGTGAAAACAGTACCTTTTTAGCTCCAGCAGCGATGTGCGCTAGGCCATCATCTCGGCAACCGTAAACACCGGTACAATCGAGAACAATATCGACTTCAAGATCACGCCAAGGCAACAGTTCAATATCAGCCAGGTGTAAGATACGAATGGTATCAAACTCGCCTTTATCTTCAGCACCAATGCCATGATGAACATAAATGTGCTCTTGATCATTAGAGATTTTCTTGCCGAAGCGGCCGTGACTGGTGTCATACTGCAATAGGTGAGCCATAGCGTCAGGCTGAGCAAGCTCATTGACCGCTACTACTTTGATTTGTTGGCTTTTGCCACTTTCATAGACAGCGCGCAATACATTACGCCCTATTCGTCCAAATCCGTTTATCGCGACTTTTAGCATAGTTCCGTACATCTAACCAAAATTTCGTGCAACAGATGATAACTGAATCCTACTCAAAGCGCATTAGTTGAATACTAAAGCTGTCATAACTTCAAAACTTTAAATATAAATAGACGCCACCAACCATAACGTTGATAGCGTTACTATTTATGTATAAGAGACAACAAGCTTGTTGCCATCAGCTTTATCGGAAGTAGCCCGTACTTTTAACTTGGGTTAGTTGATAGTGCACTTGGTGACTCACCAGTTCTTTCACTCATAAGATCAGCCACAAATTGAGCTCTTGAGCCCAAAATAATTTGCAGGCCACTTGAACCTACTTTTATGACCCCCATAGCACCTAGGTCTTTGATTCCTTGTTCATTCACAAGAGCCTGATCTTTAATCTGTAAACGCAATCTCGTAATACATGCTCCTATCGAAGTAATGTTAGCGGCACCACCAATCAAGATTGTGATTTCACTAGCTAAATCTTCATTGTCCAAAGTGATCGCCTTACTTTGAGTATCCTCACGTCCTACTGTTTTCAAATTGAACTTTCGAATAGCAAAACGGAAAACCGTGTAATAAATAGCGGCCATGGTTAGCCCCCAAAGAATCACATTGATCCAGTTAGTTTTGAACCCATCCATCGCGGGAAGAACACCAAAAGACACGAAATCAATAATGCCGGCTGAGAAGGTTTTACCAATATGAACATCCAACGCATAAGTCACCGCGTAAGACACCCCTGCCATGATTGCAGAAAAAACATAAAGTAAAGGTGCGACAAAGATAAAAGCAAATTCAACGGGTTCTGTTATACCTGTAACAAACGAAGTAAGAGCAGCAGAGCCTAAAATACCTGCTGCAATTTTTTTATTTTTATCATTCGCTTCATGATACATAGCTAAACATGCAGCAGGGAAAGCAAACATGTAGATAGCAAAATTACCCGATAGGAATTTTCCTGCTTCTTGGTATTCACTGGTTGAGAACGTTTTTACTCCATCTTCAAGCATTTTAAACCAAATGGTATGATCGCCATTTACAATGGTCCCCGCGGCAGTTGTGTACTCACCGAAAGAAAACCAATAAGGGCTATAAAAAATATGATGGAGACCAACTGGAATTAAAGCGCGCTCCATAAATCCGTAGATGAAAGTTGATACGTACATGTTTCCGCCATTCGCCATATGCGATAGCGCGTCAATACCTGATTGAATATATGACCAAATATGGGGTAAAACTAAACCAATTAGGAATGCAGAAAACGCAGTCACAATCGGTACAAAGCGTTTACCGGCAAAGAAACCAAGGAAATCAGGCAGCTTAGTATCATAGAAACGTTGATACATAACGGCTGCGAGGATACCTGCAATGAGTCCGCCAAAGACACCTGTTTGCAATGAAGGAATACCCATCACCATTGCATAACGGCCACCTCCCATCGCCATCTCAGGTGTAATGCCGAGCGCCACCCCCATTGTCGCATTCATCACGACCATGGCGACAATCGCGGCTAAAGCGGCAATCCCTGACTCCTTAGTCAAACCAACCGCGGCTCCTACCGCAAACAGTAAGGCTAAGTTATCAAATATAACGCCACCAGCACGCATCATTAAGGGAATGTCGAGCTTAGCACCGAAGGCAAGTAATAACCCCGCTGCGGGTAATATAGATATGGGCAACATCAATGCTTTACCAATTAAGGAAAGCTTAGATAAGCCGCTTTTAAAACTATCTAGCATAATAAAGTCCTTTAATATCGTTAGAATACCAATGAACTTTATCAAGCTAATTGAATCTCAAGGTTACAAATAGCAAGTAGTTTGTAACTCGTTTTTTACAATAGACCTAGGCTGGAAAATGTCGAAGGTACATAGTAATTTCTAGCTAGACATTTAAAGTCAAAAGAAGAACAAGAAGCTAACGAAACACCTCATTATTAATAGCATGTAGGTGTCCAATAAGTGTTTCCGCTGAAATGGAAGAGTCCATAAAGTAGCGATATAACTCGTTGGATACCGCATTCTGAAGAACAGGGTTAACAGCCATTGAATCGGTCAAGCTTGGCATAGCTGTACCTTCAGAACTCGCATGAATGTAATCTTGATAAGATTGCTGTTGGCATCGTGATAATTCATTCACAGGTATATTTGCTTGAGCAGGTATGGAACCTTTCTTTTTACTGAAGTCTAAAAGAAATTGGAGAGAAGATAACGAGGTCATTACCGATACCATATTATGATCTTCACCCGTTACTTTTGTAAAAAATGCCAAGCTATCAACATTGTAGATAAAACCTTTTTCCGTAGAAGGGAACGCTCGACATTCTATGTAATCTGGAATTTCACCTTCTGCACTAATAAACATCTCTCCCAGAGCCCAATCGCCTGTAAATTGAAAGGCAAACTCCCCTTCAAGCAAAGATTTTGTCCCCTGATCCCAACTAATACTCGGTAAATCACTACCGACAATATTAGCCAGAGAGCGAAAGCGCTTAAGCGCCTCAAGTGTTTTGTCGCTATTTAATGCGTCAGGGTCTAAATCCACAAATGCCTGTCGATAATAATTTGCCCCACCTACTCCGAATGCAATATTTTCAAAAACTTGCACAATTTGCCAAGAGTCTTCTCCCAAAGCCAAAGGATTAACCCCCTTACTTTTCAGCGTAGTTAATGCTAAAAGTAACGAGTCCCACGTCTGAGGTGATGAAAGTTGATGCTGATTTAGTACCTTTTTATTTATCCACATCCAATTTAATCGATGGATATTCAAAGGTATGGCGACAAAGTTCCCGTCATATTGGTGAATGGCTTTAATATCAGGATACAGCGACTGATCCCACCTCTGCGATTCTGCGACTTCATTGACATCATTTAAAAAACCTAACGCCGCCCATGACTGAATAGCCGGACCTTCCATAAGAGCAATATCAGGGGAATACCCGGCAATAGCTCTGGCTTGAAGAATCGCTTTGGCAGGTGCACCACCACCGCCACTGATTGGTTCACTTTTTAATGTATAAGGCAGAGATTCAAATTGCTTCTCGATGACCGACCACGCTTTTTCTTCTCCAGCAGCCGTCCACCAATGCAGCATTTCAACAGAGGGGGAAGAAAACGCGGGGTTCGTCGATAACAAAAGACTTAACAGTAACCATTTTTTCATAGGGCATTCACCAAAATAATGTCCACCTCAAGCCCACCTTCTGGTGAATTAGATAACTGAACGTCCCCACCGTGTGCCCTTGCGATACTACGAGCAATTGCTAGTCCCAAACCTGAACCTTCAATGCCTGTATCATTGTCTCTAAAGTAAGGTTCAAAGACTTTTTCTAACATATCTTCTTTGATTCCTTTTCCTGCATCACGCAGCACGATTTGAATAGAATCAGAGTGAGAAAACATACTGATGTCGACCGTATTTCCATATTTAACGCCATTATCAACTAAGTTGAATAAACAACGTTTGATTGCTAGTGGCTTGCCATAAAGCTCAATCCTTGGCAGATCTATCAAGCTTACGCATACTCCATTTTTGTTATGAACAGCCGCGCATTGTTCAAGGATATCGTTAATATCAATCCACTCTAACTCTTCGTGGATGTCATTCTCTCGCATATATTGCAAAGCCCCGTTCAACATCATATCGACTTCGTTCAATAGCTTTTCAAACCTTAACTTTGTTTGCTCATCATCCATCATTTCAGTTCGTAACTTTAAACAGGCTAATGGTGTTTTAATATCATGGGATATCGCATTAAAAAACATATCTCTATCCCGCAAATACGATTTGATTCGACGGTTCATTTTGTTGAAAGCATGAATAGCCGCTCTGGTTTCAGAGCTGCCTTCCTCTTTGATTTCTTCAATCTGCATTTGCGACCCCATAAGAGTGGCAGAGCGTGCTAAAGAACGAAAAGGACGAATTTCCTTCTGTAAGACAACATAAGAAACACCCATAAGCATGAAGGTAACAATAAGGAGAAATATGACTTGTCTGCTATCAATGAAATTATCGGTCAGACTATCAAAAGACAGCGGTAGAACGGTGGCTAAATAAAGCCATTCATTATCTGAAAACTCCACCTGAATAACAGCAATTGGGAGATCCAGTTTTCCTAATACTAAACTGTAGTCTTTCCACAATGCAGGAAGTTCATGAAGCTTTATACCAGAGTTAAACACCCGTAAATCTTCTCGCTTAGTCAAAGTGACATGCACTTTGCGGGAGTCTCTAAGTTGCTGATTCAGAAGTTCAGACGCTTGTACTTCCATCTGAGGAACCAATGAGTAATCAGATAAAGAAGTGATAGGAAGTTTATGGTTATTTATGGATATGAAAAACCTTGTTCCTCCTATATTTCGTAGCTGTTCCAACACCAAGTGACGGTAATTAATGGGTAAGCCAGAGAAGTAATTAATAGTATCTGCTGCAGCTGATGATATAGCTGTCATGGCGTGGCTAGCTGACTCTTTTTTTGATGCTGATGTTGCCGTAAACCATACCGCACCTGCCAGTATTTCAGCCATGAGAATAACCATGAACGTAGACAGGGTGATACGCGCAACCATTGACTGGTGTATGTTTTTTTTCAAAATTTAATACGATTGATATGTGAATCGATCACTAACATATAGCCGCGATGCCTTACCGTCATAATCGTGTTACGGTCATCGTCTCTTAATTGCTTCCTTAACCGGCTAATTTGTACATCAATGCCTCTTTCTAGTGGTTCCGCATCCCTCCCCCAAAGAGCTTGAGCAATATCATTTCGGCTTAATAATTGGTTGGGGGAATCCAACATGAGCGTAAGCAAGTTATAGTCAGCACTAGAAAGAGATACCACCTCTCCATCTTCATGTTTCAGTTGTCGTTTAAGAGTGTCAAAAGTCCAATCCATGAATTTCAGAGTCCGTTCACCTTGGCTATGGCTAAACGTGGAACGCCGCAATAAAGCTTTGATTCTGGCTAATAGCTCACGTGGGTTAAATGACTTAGTAATATAGTCATCAGCGCCAATTTCTAATCCTGCTATTCGATCAGCATCGTCGGTTACTGCGGTGAGCATAATAATGGGAACTTGAGATTGAAGACGTAGTTTCTGGCACAAGGTCAAACCATCATCTCCGGGTAGCATGATGTCTAAAATAATGAGATCTGGAGTGACAGTTTCAAGCTTATTCCACATCTCATTGCCTTCAAGAGCTGTGATAACCGTAAAGCTTGAACGTTCCAGATATTCACTAAGAGCATCAAGAATGTCCTGACTATCATCGACCACCAAGATTACTTTGTTTGTCATGCTAGACCTTTCATATGAAAACAACGCGCCAACATTCTCTTACTTCGTTATATCTTTCAAGAATATTAATAACGAAATGCGCTCAAACTCCGCAATGTAAGCTGTTCGTTACAAATGACTCTATGCACAGTTAACTCTATTGCTAAATACCTAAACAAGTACTGAGTGCAGGAGTAGGTAACATTTCCTCACTAAATCAATTAAGCGACATACCTCGACAAAATGAATTTATAAATCTAGCGAATGTAATAGCTATTATGCAATGATATCTAAATGAGTCTGACCTAATTCTACGGCTGTTTCTAACCTAGTTTTCTCAACCAAAGGAAAAGGTTATGTCTGGATTTCCAGCGACTCATTTTTGTAAAACGTGCAATAAAGAAACGCCACATAGTGAAATTCTTGTTCGCCAAACAAGCAGCTATGATACCGACAAAACTTTGTTAGGAAGAATAAAGCTGTTTGCTAATTCAATTATCAATGGTGGTCATTACTACAACATGGATCGTTATGTGAAATGTAAAGTATGTGGCACTCAAGAAGTGGATAACTGGGGAAATGAATTCGAATAAGTTCATTTGTATCAGCATTAGGTTCAATATTGCACGCATAAAAAAACGGAGCCACTTGGCTCCGTTTTCTCTTATTTATAAGCGGACTTTACGCTAATAGTTCTTTCGCTGTGTTTACTACGTTTTCAGTAGTGAAACCGAACATTTTGAATAGCTCACCTGCTGGTGCAGATTCGCCGAACGTTGTCATACCGATGATCTTGCCACCGAAGCCAACGTATTTGTACCAGAAGTCAGCGATGCCAGCTTCTACTGCGATACGCGCTGTAACATCAGATGGAAGTACAGACTCACGGTATTCAGCGTCTTGCTTGTCGAACGCGTCAGTTGCAGGCATAGATACTACGCGTACTGCTTTACCTTCAGCGGTTAGTTGTGCAGCAGCTTCAACTGCAAGCTCAACTTCAGAACCTGTAGCGATGATGATTAGCTCTGGCTTACCAGCACAATCTTTCAGGATGTAACCACCCTTGGCGATGTTAGCTACTTGCTCAGCGCCACGGTCTTGCTGTGCAAGGTTCTGACGAGAGAAGATAAGTGCAGAAGGACCATCTTTGCGTTCGATTGCCAGTTTCCAAGCAACAGCAGACTCAACTTGGTCACATGGGCGCCATGTGCTCATGTTTGGAGTTAGACGTAGAGAAGCGATCTGCTCAACCGGTTGGTGAGTAGGCCCATCTTCGCCAAGACCGATAGAGTCATGCGTGTAAACTTGAATGTTCTGAACTTTCATCAGAGCAGCCATACGCATTGCGTTACGTGCGTATTCCATGAACATTAGGAACGTTGCGCCGTATGGTACGAAACCACCGTGCAGAGCAATACCGTTCATGATAGCCGTCATACCGAATTCACGTACACCGTAGTGGATGTAGTTACCTGAGAAGTTGTTCGCTTCAAGCGACTTAGAACCAGACCACATAGTCAGGTTAGAAGGCGCAAGGTCAGCAGAGCCGCCCATGAATTCAGGTAGCATAGCACCAAACGCTTCTAGTGCGTTTTGAGATGCTTTACGTGATGCGATGTTTGCTGGGTTAGCTTGAAGATCAGCAATGATTGCGTTTGCTTTCTCTTCCCACTCAGCTGGAAGATCGCCGTTAGTACGACGTTTGAATTCAGCTGCCAGCTCAGGGTGAGCCGCTGCGTATGCGTCAAACTTAGCACTCCACGCTGCTTCTTTCGCTGCGCCTGCTTCTTTCGCATTCCACTCAGCTGCGATATCAGCTGGAATTTCGAAAGGACCGTGTTCCCAACCCAGTGCCGCTTTAGTTGCTGTGATTTCATCAGCGCCTAGTGGAGCACCGTGACAGTCGTGCGTACCCGCTTTGTTTGGAGAACCAAAACCGATAATAGTCTTAGTACAGATAAGTGTTGGACGAGGATCCGCTTTAGCCGCTTCAATCGCTGCATTGATAGCGTCAGCATCGTGACCATCTACCGCTGGGATTACGTGCCAGCCGTATGCTTCAAAACGCTTAGGTGTATCGTCAGAGAACCAACCTTCAACTTCACCATCGATAGAAATGCCGTTGTCATCCCAGAAAGCAATCAGCTTACCAAGACCTAGAGTACCCGCTAGCGAACATGCTTCGTGAGAAATACCTTCCATCAGACAACCATCACCCATGAACGCATAAGTGAAGTGATCGACGATGTCGTGGCCTTCTTTGTTGAACTGTGCAGCCAGTGCTTTCTCAGCCATTGCCATACCAACAGCGTTAGTGATGCCTTGACCTAGAGGGCCCGTCGTTGTCTCGATACCAGGAGCGTAACCGTACTCTGGGTGACCTGGAGTCTTAGAGTGCAGTTGACGGAAGTTTTTAAGGTCTTCAATTGAAAGCTCGTAACCTGCAAGATGAAGTAGAGAATAAATCAACATTGAACCATGGCCGTTAGACAGGATAAAACGGTCGCGGTCAGCCCACTCTGGGTTTGCTGGGTTGTGGTTCAAGTGGCCACGCCAAAGAACTTCAGCGATGTCAGCCATACCCATAGGTGCGCCTGGGTGGCCTGAATTTGCTTGTTGAACACCGTCCATGCTAAGTGCGCGGATTGCATTGGCTAGATCTTTACGAGAAGGCATGTCTGCTCCTGGATACATAAGCGATTTAAAAAAGAGATAGATGCTAAAGTTAACATTTTTATTAGCGCGGGTATTCTCTCAAACGACTATAGCGACTGCAAACGTTTTACTGGCACTTTAACGGTCATTTCCCGCAATTTTCGATCATTTCCACCACTTAACAATGCCTTCCTCCTACCAGCACGCAAACGTTTAGTTATGACATATCATAAAAAAGAGCTTGTAATTCGACCATTGGAATTTAAAATAGCCGTCTAGATGTAGAAACACCTACAAAATATACTGTATTGAATGGCGGCGCTTCCTTGATTGCGACGGCATAAATTATTTGCATTTAACTATTTGCAACTAAAAACTAAACTAAAAGTGGAGCTCTCATGGCTAAGCACCTATTCACTTCTGAATCTGTATCAGAAGGCCATCCAGATAAAATTGCAGACCAAATCTCAGATGCTGTTCTTGATGCCATCATTGAACAAGATCCAAAAGCACGCGTTGCTTGTGAGACTTACGTAAAAACCGGCATGGTTATGGTTGGTGGTGAAGTAACTACGTCAGCATGGGTTGATATCGAAGAAATCACTCGTGAAACCGTACGTGAAATTGGTTACGTTCATTCTGATATGGGCTTTGACGCTGACTCTTGTGCAGTACTAAACACAATCGGTAAGCAGTCTCCAGACATCAACCAAGGTGTTGATAAAGCCGATCCTAAAGATCAAGGCGCAGGTGACCAAGGTATCATGTTTGGTTACGCGACTAATGAAACACCAATCCTAATGCCAGCCCCAATTACGTACTCTCACTTGCTTGTTAAGAAGCAAGCTGAAGTTCGTAAGAGCGGCAAGCTTGACTTCCTTCGCCCAGATGCGAAATCTCAAGTTACGTTCCAATACGACCAAGGTAAGATCGTTGGTATCGACGCAGTCGTTCTTTCAACTCAACACTGTGATTCAGTAACAACACCTGACCTACGTGAAGCGGTAATGGAAGAGATCATCAAGCCAGTACTTCCTGCTGAGTGGATCAACAAAGACACTAACTTCTTCATCAACCCAACAGGCCGTTTCGTAATCGGTGGCCCAATGGGTGACTGTGGTCTAACAGGTCGTAAGATCATCGTTGATACCTACGGCGGCGCAGCTCGTCACGGTGGCGGTGCATTCTCTGGTAAAGATCCATCAAAAGTTGACCGTTCTGCAGCTTACGCAGCGCGTTACGTTGCGAAAAACATCGTTGCTGCTGGTATGGCTGACCGTTGTGAGATTCAACTGTCTTACGCTATCGGCGTTGCAGATCCAACATCTATCATGGTTGAAACGTTTGGTACTGAAAAAGTAGCTCACGAGATCATCATTGAAGCTGTTCGTCAAAACTTCGACCTACGTCCATACGGTCTTCAAGAGATGCTGAACCTTCTTCAACCTATCTACAAGCAGACTGCTGCATACGGCCACTTCGGTCGCGAAGAGTTCCCTTGGGAAGCAACTGACAAAGCCGCTATCCTTGCGGACTTCGCAGGCCTGTAAGCATTACGCAACACGCTTAGCTGAAACGTAATTTTAAAAGCCTCTGTTCTCAGAGGCTTTTTTCTTTCTATTCTTCTATTCTTCT
>NZ_JBFRQW010000033.1:3010-52320 GCF_041472735.1 Vibrio sp. 10N.261.46.E11 | reverse complement strand
TCTTCTATTCTTCTATTCTTTCACTAATAAATCCTAACCCTTTCACGTAGCACAAGCGTTAACTTATAGATTATTTTGATAATAGTGGGGATTTTACGTGCTGAGATCAATGTTACGCAAACGTTTAAATTTTAATGTAATAGCACTTGTTAAAAACAAACCATTCTCAGTAACTCATGCTTCTTTGCCACAAACTTTCAGTTCAACAACAAAACACTCAACGACTGCACCCACTCGATCTGAAAATTAATCAAAGTGAGCGCTGGGTAGTCATTGGACGCAATGGTTCCGGAAAAACCACGTTATTAAAGGCACTGGTTAATTTACTTCCCTTCAAAGGCGAAGTCGTCATAAACCAATTGCCGCTACGTAAGTTAACTTGCCAGCAAAGAGCAAAACAAATCAGTTACCTTCCACAACACAGTCAAGTGGATGGTCGTTTAACACTCAGAGAGTACATTCAACTAACCGCTTCCAATCAAGCCACTTCTAGCTTTTTACTTGACCAAATAAGTAAAGCACTAAAGATCGATACTTTCCTCGAACGAAGAATGGGACAGCTCTCAGGCGGCCAGAAGCAGCGAGCGCATATTGCACGATCTTTATGTCAGAACGCTGAGTTTCTGGTGTTGGATGAGCCTCTAAACCATCTAGATCCATGTGCTCAAGGGGAAGTTTTATCACTATTGAAAGATCAAGGTAAAACACTGATTTGCTCACTGCATGATATTTCCCTTGCGGCCAAGTTCGCGACTCACATTGCGATTTTGGAACACGGTGAACTGGTCGCGAAAGGAAAAGTAGAAGAGCTACTGACCCACACACAGCTTCAGCCGATTTTTGAAGTCGATTTAATCAGCACAACCAATAAGCGCACACAGAAAACAAGCAAGTTTTTCGACATTGAACTCGACCAAGGACAGGATCTTTCATGAATAAATTATCAGCATCAGCTTTAACTTTTACTTTCTTACTTTCCATGTCCGCACAAGCTCAAATCACGGTAGAAAACTGCGAATCGACACTTACGTTAGATACGTCGCCTAAAACCTTAATCACTCACGATATCAATATGTCTGAGATGGCATTTTCTCTCGGGCTTGAAGAGAATATAATCGGAGTCACCGGTATTAGCGGATACTACAAAACGACCCCGGAATTTAATCGCCTCCAAGGCAGCATTCCGGAGCTCGCACCGAAATATCCTTCTCTGGAGGTGTTAGTTAATGCCAACCCTGATGTTTTCTTTGCAGGATGGAATTACGGTATGCGGTTGGGCGGCTCAGTCACGCCTGATTCATTGAAAGAATTTGGCATTGATACTCTGATTCTTAATGAGAGTTGCAGCCATATCCGTAAAGATAAGCAGCCAGCGAACATGGAACAGATGTTCGATGACGTGACACGCCTTGCGACTTTATTCGGTCAGCAAGACAGAGCTCAAGCACTTATCTCCAAGTGGAAAGAGCAATTAGTACAGATTCAACAGCAAACCAAGAATCAAACTCCACTTAAAGTCTTTCTGTATGATTCAGGCGAAGATAAACCCTTCACCGCAGGAAAGTACGCGACAGTGAGCGCCATGATAAAAGCGGCGGGGGGCGATAACGTCATGAAGGATCTTGATATCAGTTGGGGAACCACATCATGGGAGTCAGTTGCGATGCATAACCCTGATGTCATTATTCTTCTCGATTATCAAAATGGGACAGGCGCTAAAGGCATGCAAGCCTTTTTGGAGCAGCACCCAGCGATGAAGCTGACCACAGCGGTAAAGACGACCCAATACCTTCCTCTGCGTTATGAGGAAATTACTCCTGGCCCAGCAAACATAGCTGCAATTGAAAAACTGGCACAGCGCATCCAAGAAATCCATGACAAGTCTTAGCACTAACCTAAACCGAACCGTACTGAACACCTGTGTATTCAGTGCTTTTTTTGCCCTCTTAGCGATGTTTTCTCTAAGTTTAGGCAGCGTTCAGCTATCTTTTGCACAAGTCGTTACGATTTTTTCAGCGGCGATGAATCAACAGATCGACTCTCCGATAGATCAAGTGGTACTGCACCTACGCTTACCAAGAACAATCATCGCGATTATTTGCGGTGCTGGGTTAGGTATTGTTGGGGCGTTATTACAAACCGTGACAAAAAATGATCTGGCCGACCCCTTCATTTTTGGATTGTCATCTGGTGCCGCAACGGGCGCAGTCTTTGTAATCACCGTAATTGGCAGCGCTATCGGTATTTGGACGCTTCCACTCGCCGCTTTTATCGGTGGAATCATCTCGGCTTCGGCTGTGCTATTTCTAGTCAGAAAAGTAGATGGGCAAGCGTCTTCTCAAATTGTTTTAGCCGGGCTGGCTATCTCATTCTTATTTACAGCTTTGACCAATTTTTTAGTCTTCCACGGCGATCAACGAGCAGCCCATTCGATCCTATTTTGGTCGCTAGGAGGCCTAGGAAACGCACGCTGGGACAATATGCTAATTGTGCTTGCTGGACTTATCGCCTTGATAGTCCTAGGTATATTAAAACATCGCCAGTTAGATTGTTTACTTGCCGGAGACGACGTAGCACAAACCATGGGCGTAGACACAAAACGCCTGCAAAGCGGTGTCTTTATTGTCTGCGCTTTTGCAACTGCATGTTTTGTTTCTATCATCGGAGTTGTCGGATTTATTGGCTTGATGGTTCCTCATATCGCGAAGAAAATCATCGGCCCATTGCACAAAAAGTTACTCATCACTTCAGGGCTGATTGGGGCTTTGCTTATGCTATTAAGTGATATTTTGGCGAGAACCTTGGTTGCTCCTCAAGAACTGCCTCTTGGTGTTGTCACCACCGCGTTTGGCGCACTATTCATTGTTTCCATTTTGATGGAGAAAAGTAATGAAAGCTGAACGCTTCACCATCATTGCGATTCGTCATGGCGAAACCGAATGGAATCGAATAGGCAAAGCACAGAATCAACAGGATAGCCCTCTGACAATGAAAGGCAAACGACAGATGCATAACGTCGGTCGTTATCTTGCAACTCAAAAATCATTGACTCTCAATGCTATTTACACCAGTCAATTAGGCCGTGCTATTTCCAGTGCTAAAACCATCGCACGCTACCTGAAAGTGCCCGTCATTTCTCAAATGGAGCTCAGTGAGTTCGATTCAGAACAGCAACGAAGAACAATGGCGATTCAGTGGATCCAACGAGTTTCTCGTCACCACAACAATGAGAACCCTATTTTGCTGCTCGGACATGGTGACTGGATAAAAACATTAGCCAGTTTAGGGACACCAAAGCAAATAATAGAAACACCAAACAACGGAGAAATCCTCAGGATAGATATCGAAGTATAACGTCATATCAGGGAATCAGGTGTAACTCCTGAACTGTACCCGCAGCTGTAAGCGATGAGCCCTTTACAAGCCACTGAGTCACACGACTTGGGAAGGAGTAAAGCGCAATGAGAACCTCAACATCGTAAGTCAGAATACCTGGACACATATGAATATCGAGCGGGAAAACTCAACACCATCCATACCTTGTCTAACAAGGGAACGCTCTGTATTCGTCAATACCTAAAACGTAGATGAAGAATACTGTGGTCACAAAAGTTAAACGATCCAAAAATAAGTCCGATCTCCGCAGTGGGTTTACCACCGGAGCGTGCGCAGCTGCAGCAAGCAGAGCGGCAGTTCAAACACTATTAACCGGACAAAAGCCTGACTATATCTCCATCACTCTACCTAATGGTGAGCCCGCTACGTTTAAGGTCGCGTTTATCCAAACATCCAACGATGCGGTGACCGCCAGCATTGTTAAAGATGCAGGGGACGATCCTGATTGTACCCACGAAGCCCATATTCAGAGTATTGCCCGTTGGCATTCAGAGCCCGGTTTTCACATCGATGGGGGTGTTGGCGTAGCTCGTGTGACTCTACCCGGATTAGAACTTCCCGTCGGTCAGGCGGCGATTAATCCCGTTCCTCGAAAAAACATTCTCGATATGGTGACTTTGGAATGGAACCAAGCTACCAGTCAACAGAAAAAACACGTCGGTATATTACTGGAAATTTGCGTCCCTGATGGAGAAGAGCGAGCCAAGGAAACCATTGGGCCAAGACTCGGTTTAATCGGTGGTATTTCCATTCTCGGGACACGCGGAACGGTAAAACCCTACTCCACTTCAGCGTTTTCAGCATCTGTGCGTCAATCGGTACAAATAGCGAAACAAAATGGCCAAAACCACTTGGTTCTCACGACAGGATCTCGAACCGAAAAATCAGCGATGGCCATGCTACCAAGTTATGACTCGATGTGTTTTATCCAAGCGGGTGATTTTGTTGGGGTCGGACTGCGCGCAGCAAAACGTTATCAAGTAAGCAAAATCACCGTCGTCGCCATGATAGGCAAACTCGGCAAGATGGTCGCTGGGCACATGATGACTCACGTATCCGGTAAAGCTATCGACTTTTCATTGCTGGCCGACCTCGCCACTCAATCGGGCGCGCCGAGTGAATTTTCCGAAGCGGTTAGCCAAGCCAACACAGGCCGCCACGTACTCGACACATGGAAAGAAGCCCAATCGGGCAAAGAGATTCCCAATTACGACTTTCTTACCTTGCTCTGCAAACAAGCTGCAGAGCACGCTGCTGTGTATGTCAAACATCACGTCAGCATTGAATTCAAATTGATCGATTTCAACGGCGATCTATTAGCAGAACATCTCTGCTCAAAAGGAAGTGATACCAACACTCACTTTCATGATGAATAAGCATGAACAAGGAAAACTCCATGACTAACGATATGCGTCAAATGACCAAGCAAGGCCGTCAAATTGAAAGTGACTCTTTCTCTATCATCGATGAAGAAATAGAAACTCTCCATGGGGGACATAACTTCAATCAAGGTGAATGGAATGTGGTTCGTCGTGCCATTCATACTACGGGTGACTTTGAATACGCTAAATTATATCAATTCAGCGACAACGCGATTGAGTCTGCCATTACCGCTTTAAAAAACGGTGCCAACATCATTACCGATGTCAGCATGATCGTGACAGGTTTAAACCAAACTCGCCTCAACGCTTACGGCAATAAAGCACAGTGCTTCATTAGTCATCCAGACGTCATTAGCACGGCCAAAGAGACAGGAGAAACACGTGCTATTCACTCAATGCGTTATGCCCGCGATAACGGCCTACTCGACGGCTCTATCATAGGTGTAGGCAATGCGCCTACCGCATTACTTGAGCTATTGCGCATGATAGAGGCAGGTGAAGCCAAACCAGCATTGATCATTGGCATTCCTGTTGGCTTTGTAAAAGCAGATGAATCGAAGCAAGCATTAACTGAACAAAACACAGTGCCTTACATTGCCAGCCTAGGCCGTAAAGGTGGCAGCCCGTTAGTGGTATCGACTATTCACGCCCTACTTGCTGAGTCAGTAAATGAATAATGTAAGTACTCACTCTCAGCTTATCGATTGCTATCAATCGGCTATCACGGTAGTCGGAGTACCCGAAGATGGGTGTTTAAGCCTAACCAGTCGAGCTGTTAATGCAGTTGAATCTGCACGCGTTGTTGCAGGTAACGACCGACTATTGGATTGGTTCCCCCAATTCAAAGGTCAACGCTTATCGATGCAAGAAGGCTATCAATCTTGGTTCGCTAAGTTGCTTGATGAATGCGAGGAAGGCGGCGTCGTCGTATTAGCTTCTGGCGACCCATTGTTCTTTGGCATCGGCGAATCGTTATTAAAAAAACTGCCTAATGATGAAGTACGCTTTATTCCCTCCCCTTGTTCAATGCAACTCGCTTGCAGCCGAGTCGGCATTGCATGGCAAGAAACCAAAGCAATTTCACTACATGGAAGAAAGCAGCATTACGATGGCATTAAAGGTATCGCAAGCCAAATGCAATGGGGAACTAGCTACTGCTTGCTAACCGATGTTCAAAACAACCCAGCTCGTATTGCGAAACACTTAGTCGAATTTAATCAACAAGGTTGGACGGCTTGGGTATGTGAGAACTTAGGTGGCACCGACGAAAAGATAAGCCAGTGGACTCTCGAAGACCTCGCACTAAAAAGTTCCGACGACTTCTCTACACTCAATGTAATGGTACTGCACCGAACGCTACCTCATGCGTGGGGTGAATTGGGCCAATACGCCAACGATGATGACTTCATGAAGCGCATGCCTAAGCGCGGCTTAATTACCAAACAACCCGTTCGTCACTTAGCGTTAGCAAGTATGCGTATTCAACCAAGATCTGTGGTGTGGGATATAGGCACAGGCTCAGGTTCTATTGCGATAGAAGCCGCTAAACAGTGCTATCAAGGACAAGTCTTCACCATTGAATCAAACCAAGAATGTTATGAGTCGGTCGAGGCTAACTTTAGAGCACACGGTACCGACAACGTACAACTGATTCGAGATAAAGCCCCAATGCAGCTCGACACCTTGCCTCAGCCAGACAGTATTTTTATTGGTGGAAGCCGCGGCAACATGCACACCATTTTAGATTTCTGTTGGTCAGCAATAAAACCGGGAGGCGTCGTGATCGGTTCTGCAGTGACTGTCGATTCAGTTTGCGAACTTCATCAATGGAGTAAAGACAGCGATGCTCCGACACAGGTTCAACTGGTCTCTATATCAACAGGCGTACCACTCGCTCACTACACCCGTTATCAATCAGAAAATCCGATTCACTTATTTATTTTTACCAAGCCGTTTATTCAGAAATAAGCGCTTAATTTTTTAATTAAGCGCCACTCAACATATTAAATAAAAACATAATTAGAGAAAGCACAGATGAAATTAGGAACTATGTACGCAATTGGTGTCGGCACTGGAGACCCAGAATTATTAACACTTAAAGCTCACCGACTACTCAGCACCGTCGACATTGTCGCGTTTCCAGAAAAGGACGCGGGCAGTAACCACTCTTTTGCTCAACAAATTGCCGCGGGTTCTGTTAGCCCTGAAAGCATGAAAGGCGAATGCCTATTTTTGCATTTCCCAATGACGCGTGACCCAAACATCAACGTTCCTGCATGGCGTAAAGCCGCCGTCACAATTGTTGAACTATTAAAGCAAGGTAAAGACGTGGCATTTGCAACCGAAGGTGATCCATCGGTTTACAGCACATGGGCATACATCCAAGAAGAACTAACAGAGCTACTTCCTGAACTTGATCCGGTGATCATTCCGGGTATCACTTCAGTTACCGCTATTCCATCACAAACAAAAATTCCACTTGCTGACGGTCAGGAGCGTTTTTGTGTTGTACCTGCGACATGGGGTATCGAGTGTTTAGAAAAGCTAGTCGAAGATTTTGACACCATCATGTTAATCAAAGCAGGTCGCGTTATCCCTAAGCTGATCACTCAACTTGAGTCGATGAATATGTTGGATTGTGCAACCTACGTGTCGCATGCCACCACAGAGAAACAAGAGCTTTACTCTGACCTACGTGATGTACCGAATGAAAACCGTTACTTCTCTATGGTTCAGCTTTCTGTTCGCGCTCGTCGTGGTGTACTACGTGGTACTAATGAATCAAAGAAATGTGCCGTTCTTGATGGTGGTAAAGCTGATAGTGGTAAAGATGACATCAATAAAACTAATAGCGGTAAAGCGTAATGAAAATCGCCATTTATGCCATCACGCTACACGGAGCAAGGCAAGCCAAACGCTTAGCTAAAACATTTCCGTTTGCTGATGTCTTTATTGCACCAGTTGGACAAGAAGAATACCCAGAAGCCGATGAGTTAACCCTGCCGCTTTCTGGTTTTCTTCCTCCTCAATTTAAGCAATATGATCACCATATCTGCTTTTTTGCTGCGGGCATTGTCAGCCGAATGATCGGCCCTTTGCTAGAAGACAAACGCACCGACCCCGGCGTGATCTGCATTGACGATCACGGCCAATTCGTGATCCCTATGTTATCGGGTCATCGCGGTGGCGCAAATGGGATCGCACTACAGATCTCACAAGCACTCAACGCGACTCCTGTAATCACCACCGCTTCTGACGCTGCCGGCAGTTTGTCGGTGGATATGCTCGGATCGCCATTTGGTTGGACACTTGATCCACAATGCGAACCCGCGATCACCGCCACCAGCGCAGCAGTTGTAAATGAAAAACGCATTCTAATAGTGCAGCACGCTGGCGAACAGAACTGGTGGCAGAACAAACGTTCCATGCCAAGACACATCATTACCCACCCAGCACTAAGCGATACAGACCTTTCTCAAATCAGTACTGATGATTGGGATGGTTTAGTTCTGATTTCAGATGAAGCACAACCAAAAGGTTACGCCGACTTAAAAAATAAAACCGTACTGTGGCGACCAAAATCGCTTGTGCTTGGAATAGGTTGTGACCGCAATACTCCTTTGCATGTATTGAAAGCAGGTATCGATGTTTTCCTGACTGAATATAACCTAGCAAAAGCCAGTGTTTCAGCTTTCGCCAGTATCGCTTTAAAAGCAGATGAAAAAGGTATTTTAGAACTCTCGTCTGAAAGCCAAATTCCTTTCCACACTTATTCAGCCGAGCAACTCGACGGCGTTGAAGGGATTGAAAACCCATCAGAATACGTAAAAAAAATCACGGGGGTATCATCGGTTTCTGAAGCGGCCGCGCTAAAGCACGGTAAACGAGATCAACTATTGGTACCTAAGTGGAAGTTCAAACAAGACGGTTTCAACATGACTTTGTCTTGTACTCGCATCGAATACGATGAACCCCTCGCCAAGAAGAAGTGGAAAAACTGGCTAGATAAAAACGTCAAAATCAACCTTCACGGTAATGAAGTGGTAGATGGTTTTCAGTGTAAGCCTAAGCATGTCGATTTAAACCGCCCGATGCTCTACCACCGCCATCACGTATTGCTATGTGAAGGTGGCCGCTGCGCGAAAGAAGGCAGTAAAAACCTTGCACACGATCTTAGACAGGTACTTAAAGCGCTCAATTTTTCCGACGGTGAACAGCGCATCAAGATAAGCCGTACACACTGCGCGGGCACCTGCAGAAACCGCGCCGCAATGGTGATTTACGAACGTTTACTAGAACATGAAGCACCTGTTAACAACGGGCTTTGGATTCGAGGTATCGAAGAATTCACCGAGCAAGACTGGAAAGATTTGTTCACAAATCTAGTCGAGCGGAAATCATTAAAAGCTTATTTAGATCCTAAGTTTATCGCACCAATTGAAAATGCAGACGGCACCACTGAGCTTTAGAAACCGCTTAGTTTTAAGAACCACTGAGCTTAGGTATAACTGAGCTTAGGTATCACTGAGCTTTTGAAACATAGTAGGCCAAATACTTTGCAAGCTATGAACATGATATTTCAAAGCTCACTTTAACCTCATTACCAACATGAGATAACCCGTTTATCTTGTGATATAGATTTGATAAGGACAGCGACAATTATGAAACGACTTCGTCATTATAACCAAGGCACAGCCATTGTACTGAGCTGCTTTGGTAGCGTTGTAGAACAACAACGTTATGAAACTCTCGCAGATCGCGTACGTCAAAGTTACCCAGATGTGCCAGTGCGCATTGCCACCAGCTCAAAGATGGTGATCAAGAAGCTGGCTCGTAAAGACACACCATGTTTCAGCCTACCTCAGGTATTGGCGGATCTAGACACACAAGGTTACGAACGTATTTTGATCGTTTCAGTGTACTTATTCCCTACCGATGAACATCGCTACATGACATCAATAGTTGATGGCTTCAAGCAGTTCTCATTGGCGCGCATTGAACAAACACCAGCGATCATGCATCACAGCCAATTAACGACCAATTTGCTTTCGGCTCTCCATGATCGTTTTGCTCCACAAGATCATTTCAACGTGTTCGTTCACCACGGTGCGCCTATGTTAGATAACCCTGGCCACCAATCGATCCATTACTGTGATGATCTACTCGGCAAATTATCGCAACGCAACTTCACTTGCTCGCTCGAAGGCGCATGGCCATTTAAGTTAGTGAAAGATGAAATGGTTCGCCGCATTAAAGAGCAACATACAGGCCAAGGCCGACCGCTTCTTAATCTAGTTCCACTACTGCTTGTATCGGGTAACCACTTCATCAACGATCTTAAAGAAATTAAAGAGATGCTGGCAGAAGACGCTGACGTTCAAGTGGCAGAGCCAATCCAAGGTGACAAGTTCTGCATGCTCGATATGCCAGAACTGTTACAGATTATCGATAAGCAAATTAAAGAAGGCTTAATTCGTTTAGGTGCACCAGAGGAAGAGAAATAATCATGGCAAAACTAACACTGGTAGGCTTAGGGCCTGGCGCAATAGACCTAGTCACACCCGCAGCGCAACAAGCGGTAAAGAATGCAGATGTCGTTGCAGGCTACAAGCCGTATGTAGAATCAATCAGCACACTAATCGACACTCAAGAAGTCATTCAAAGTGGTATGACTCGCGAATGGGACCGCGCTCAAGCCGCAGTAGAAGAAGCAGCAAAAGGTCGAGAAGTCGTATTGGTATGTTCTGGGGATTCTGGCATGTACGCGATGGCGCCTTTAGTGCTTGAATTATTGGAGCAAAACGCAGAACTGAACGCACAAGTTGAACTGGATATTATTCCGGGCATCACCGCGGCTAACGCCTGTGCTTCTTTAGTTGGTGCACCTCTTGGTCACGATAGTTGTACCATTTCGCTGTCTGATTTATTAACTCCTTGGGAAGTGATTACCAAGCGGATTGAAGCCGCGGCAATGGCTGATTTTGCGATTACCTTCTACAACCCTCGCTCTAAAAAGCGCACTCAGCATATTGAAACTGCACGTGAAATCCTTTTGAAACATCGTGACCCAAATACTCCCGTTGCTATCGTGAATGCTGCGTATCGTGATGAGCAAAAAGTCACACTGACAACACTGGCTGAATTTACCAAAGTGGAATTTGGTATGAACGCCGCGGTCGTGATAGGTAACAGCAACAGCTACCGATTTGGTGATTGGATCGTAACACCGCGTGGCTACACCAATAAATATCAACTGAAAGACGGCAAGGTACTAGAAGGTCAAAAACGTGGCCATTCATTAAAAGTTGAACCTAAAACAGAATCAGTGACGGAAGAGGCAAACTAGTATGACGGTATTTTTTATCGGCGCAGGGCCGGGTGACCCAGATTTAATCACAGTGAAAGGCGCACGCTTAGTTGAAGAGTGCCCTGTGATTGTTTACGCAGGCAGTTTAGTGCCAAAAGCCGTCATCGATCGCGCTCACCCTGATGCACTGGTCTATAACTCCGCTGACATGGATCTTGATGATCTAACCAATGTGTACCTAACCGCACACGAAAAAGGTCAAAACGTTGCACGCGTTCAAACTGGCGATCTTTCGATTTACTCGTCTCTTGCAGAACAAACACGTCGCTTGAACGAACTTGGCATTGATTGGAAAGTGGTTCCGGGCGTGTCCTCTTTCCAAGCAAGTGCTGCGGCTCTTGGCCAAGAACTGACGCTACCTGAAAAGTGTCAGACCATTATTCTTAGCCGAGCATCAGGTCGAACGCCTGTTCCTGAAAAAGAGAATCTACGCGCCCTTGCCTCTCACGAAGCAACACTGTGTTTATTTCTTAGCGCAACATTGATTCGTAAAGTGGTTCGTGAATTATCGGATGTTTACCCGCAAGATTGGCCAGTGGCTGTCGTTGAAAAAGCCAGCCATCCTGAACAGCGAATATTCCGTGGTACATTAGGTACGATCGCCCAAATTATGCATGATGAAGGGATTCGCTCCACCGCGATGATCATTGTGAGCAAGGTTTTAGGCGATAATGATTTTGTTGATTCTAAGCTCTACGATCCGACATTCTCACACGCTTGCCGAAAAGCACGTGTCGTTGAAGAGAGTGTATCTGAAAGTGGAACATTAGAAGACGATAAGAGCGCAGACTAACCTCGCTCATTAGCTGTTGATTGGTTTGTGCGTTTATTCATTTTTACTATCCAGTCAGCAGCATTATTTGGCAGACATAATGATCTTTTTTGATTTAAATTTTGGTTATTCAAGTTTAGCGATCTCGCTAATGATGATCGCCGCTTTGATGCTTGATCACTTACTGGGTGAGCCTAAACGATTTCACCCTTTGATCGGTTTTGGCAATGCGGTCCAGAAAATTGAGAAGCGGTTAAACCAAAACACTAAATTGTCAGGTTTGGTCGCATGGATAACTGCAACCGTTCCATTGTGCTTACTTAGCTTTTGGCTACAACATACGCTACTAAGCATGGATAACACATTAGGCTTTTGGCTATTTAATATCGTGGTTCTGTATATCGCGATAGGTCAACGTAGCCTGCTTGAGCACGCACAATGGATCTACCAGCCACTAAGCCAAGGTGATCTTGATTTAGCGCGAGAGAAAGTTGGTTGGATCGTTAGCCGTAATACTGAAACTATGGATCAACGCCAGATCACGTCATCGACGATTGAGTCGGTATTAGAGAATGGTAACGATGCGATCTTCGGCACTCTATTTTGGTTTGCACTGCTTGGGGCTCCGGGCGCAATTTTATTCCGATTAGTGAACACTCTCGATGCTATGTGGGGCTATAAGAACGAGCGCTGGCTAGAGTTTGGCTATGTGGCAGCAAAAGTCGATGATGTGATGGGTTGGGCGCCTGCGCGCTTAACCGCACTTAGCTACAGCCTTTTAGGCAACACTAAGTTGGCTCTGAAATGCTGGAAAGAACAGGCTAAACATTGCTCGAGTCCAAACGGTGGCCCCGTAATGACATCAGGTGCCGGCGCACTACAAATCATCATCGGTGGCGATACTTATTACCACGGAAAGCTCGTAAAGAAACGCCCTATGGGTGAAGGCACTATTGCAACCTTAGACGATATTCCACGTGCGATTGCTTTAGTACAAAAGACCAGTGTGCTATGGATTACCGTGATGCTATTGCTTTCTCTTTTAACTCTTTGTTTATTTTGATTTCATGTCTATTTTAACTCTTTACTTTAAGTACGCTAATGACGATTAAACAACACTCAACCTCAAACGAACTTCCGCATCACGGTGGTAAGTTAATCGAGTTTTCATTGCGCTATCAAAGGCCAATCGAACAATGGGTCGACCTTTCAACTGGAGTAAGCCCGCACCACTACCCTATACCTGAAATCCCTGCATCGGTATGGAATCGGCTACCAGAAGACGATGATGGCTTAATCACAGCAGCACAAACGTATTATCAAAGTGATGCCTTGTTACCCGTAGCGGGCAGTCAGGCGGCTATTCAATCGCTACCACATATGATTGCAAAGACACAGCCAACTTTGACGCACATCCTATTACCTCATACGGGTTACAAAGAACATCAACATGCTTGGCAGCAGTACGCAGAACAAAGCATACAAGCCGTCATATTCGACTTTTACCGACATAAACCGACAATCGAACAGCTCAAAACGGCAGACGTGGTCGTAGTGATTAATCCCAATAATCCAACCGCGCTGAGTGTGCCACCAAGTGAAGTACTGACTTGGCTAGATTACATCCGAGATCATTCAACGCTCGTGATTGATGAAGCGTTTGTAGACTGTACTCCTGAGCTTTCAGTGTTACCAAGTTTCCCAACAGGAGTACCTGACAATCTAATAGTCCTGCGATCAGTGGGTAAATTTTTTGGGCTGGCAGGGATTCGCGCAGGCTTTTGTTTTGCCTCGCCATTGCGTTTAAATATTCTTAAACAACACCTTGGCCCTTGGACACTCAGTGGCCCAACTCGCTATGTCACCACACATGCCTTGCTCAATTCTCACTGGCAAAAAGAAAACCGCCAACGCCTACATGAAGAGGCCGAGCGTATGGACCAACTCTTACAACAATACTTTGGCCAAATGGCGGGTTCGACAAAAATAACGTCACAGATACTCTTTCACCGAGTTGAAATCTCAGATTCGGCATCATGGCACCATCAACTCGCTAAGTTAGGGGTTTTTACTCGTCATTGTGATGAAAATGATGCCCTTCGTTTCGGGTTACCCGCTAATGAATCACAATGGCAAGCGCTCACTCGCGCACTCGAACAACTCAAGGAATAATTATGTCTACAGCTTACTGTTCTGCCCTAGTGGTAGGCGCACCTTCTTCTGGAAGCGGAAAAACAACCGTGGTCGCTGCTCTAGCAAGAGCTTTGGTTCAACAAGGAAAGAAAGTTCGAGTATTCAAAACTGGGCCTGATTTTATTGATCCACAATTTCTGTCTATTGCATCAGATACGCCCACTTACCAATTAGATTTGTGGATGTGTGGTGAAGCAGAGTGCCAACACTTAATTTATCAAGCCGCCCTAGAAGCGGATGTCATTCTAATTGAAGGCGTAATGGGCATGTTTGATGGTAAATGCTCAAGTGCTGATATTGCCGCTAAATTTAACCTTCCGATGTTAGCTGTTGTCGATGCTGGCGCAATGGCACAAACCTTCGGAGCTATTGTGAATGGCTTATCAACATTCCGTGATGACGTGGATGTATTTGGTGTAGTTGCAAACCGCGTCGGTTCTGAACGTCACGCTGAAATGCTAAAAGAAAGCCTAAAACCTGAAACCGAGTTTTGTGGTTGGTTACCAAAAGACATGGATTTGTCACTGCCAGAACGCCACTTAGGTTTAGTACAAGCACAAGAGTTAGATGACATAGAAGAGCGACTTAATCACGCAGCCAAGCTACTACTAAAACATGGTGAGATCCCATTACCAACAGCACAAGCATTTGAAAAGCCAAAGCAAACACTACCAGCCAGACATGAATCATTAACTGGTCATACAATTGCAGTTGCTCGAGACAAGAGTTTTGCTTTTTTGTACCAAGCCAACCTTGATCTGCTGGTTGAATTAGGCGCAACATTGTCATTTTTCTCACCACTGGCACATGATGATTTACCACAATGTGACGCTTTGTATTTACCGGGAGGTTACCCTGAATTACACATGGATAAGTTGGCGCTCAATCATGCGCTGAAGCAGCAAATCATCACACACATTGAACAAGGGAAGCCTTGCTTAGCCGAATGTGGCGGCATGTTGTACCTCAACAAAGCACTGACCGATTCAGAAAACCAAACAGAAAACATGGTTGGAGCGTTAAATGCCAAAGCGACTATGCAGAAGAAGCTAGCCGCGCTGGGGATCCTAGAAGCTAGTTTCGATGGTCAAATGCTGCGTGGTCATACTTTCCACTATTCAAAAACAAACAGTAAAGAAACCGTGCTAACTCAACCTGAATCTCAATATGGTAGGCCAACCGATCCTGTTTGGATAAAACACAACACCATCGCTTCTTATGCACATTGGTACTTCCCGTATAACCCTGATTTGGTAGCGAAAATATTCAAAGGAGCACTTTATTAAGTATGGGCGAAAAAATACTCCTTTAACGCTTTCACTAAGAACCGTTTGTCAAAAGTTGATATTTGTCGCTTCACGGTCAATAGTTAAAATAATGTTAACGAACAAATCAAGTTCAGACTTTGCTTCGTAAACTATTTAGCTGATGCGCGCTTACATTAAAGACGTCGCCAAGTCGGGCATCGAGTTTCGTTCGCTGCAGTTTAACTGCAGCGCAGGTAGAAAACCGATCAAGGAGGATCTATGCCTCGTACATTGAATACACAAGACTTCGACGATAAACAAAAAGAAATCAAAGACTCAGAATACGCTCGTACAATACCATGTAATCAGGTGAGTATTTCCGCGCCCTTTCATTGGTTGTCGCTTGCTCTGCACGACTTAGTGAGAATGCCATTAATCAGCGCATTTTACGGTTTGTGCTTTATGGGTGCGGCCATCGTCATTGTTCAACTTGTCCAATGGCAAGGAACACATTTGGTCGTTATGCCAAGCTTGATTGTGTACATGCTAATAGGGCCGTTTCTTGCCCTAGGCTTATATGACGCAGCCTGGGAAAGAGAAAAGGGGCACAACGCTAGCCTACTGCACTCGATGAAAGCCATCACACGCAACTCAACCCACCAATGGGCGTTTGCGATTGTATTAATGGTTGCGATGATATTCTGGATGCGTATCGCTGCATTATTGCACGCACTTTACCCTTCAGTTCAAGGGGCACCATTAAGCGAGTTTGCGCCATTCCTTATTACTGGTTCGGTGATTGGATTAGTTATCGCTAGCCTGATATTTAGTATCTCAGCATTTTCAATTCCACTAATGATGGAGAGGCGTGTAGATGTAATGAGTGCGATTTTTACTAGCTTCAACGCTGTTAAATCAAACATCCCTGCGATGGTCGTTTGGGCTGGTATCATTGGCACTGGTATCTTAGTCGGCTTCGCGACCTACGGTGTGGGTATGATTGTAACGATGCCATTACTTGGTTATGGAACATGGCATGCTTACCACGAAGTCATCAAAAAGAAACATCATGTTTAAATCGTTTCACGATCGATGAGCAATGTTATGATGAGGCCTTAGCTTAAACGCTGAGGCTTTTTTTGGAGTTAACAACACTTGTCTTACACCCCGCAACAACATCGAGTAAATAAAAAACTGGGCGAATGCCTAGCTATCGCTAATCAACATTTTTCTCGTGAATTTCCATGCCCAACCGTCACTTACAAGTTAAGAGGAAAGGCAGCGGGAAAAGCCTACCTCCAGTTAAACGAGATAAAACTCAACCAAGTGCTATTCAGCGAAAATGAAGATGCCTTTATTAACGAAGTCGTGCCTCATGAACTCGCACATCTGATCACACATCAGGTCTTCGGACGAGTTAAACCTCATGGGAATGAGTGGAAATACGTGATGGAAAAGGTATTCAATGTACCAGCTAGAACGACCCACAGCTTAGAAATCACCTCAGTGCAGGGCAAAACCTTTGAGTACCGATGTGATTGCACCACTTACCCACTGTCGATAAGACGACACAATAAAGTCATCCGCAACCAATCAACTTATCGTTGCCAACAGTGTCAACAAACCTTAGCTTTTACAGGCCTTCAATTGAGCTAAGTCTTAAGCTCACAAGGTAACTCGAATAAATGTAATAGAGAGAACTAACATTTGAGTGCTAGACTGTTGTTTATCATACTTTCATCAGTCTTTCTCTATGCAAAAAACCACTCAAAAAGTATTTGGCCTATCGGTATCCTTTTATCTATCAATAGTATTTGGCCTGTTGGTAACCCAAAGTGTTTTCGCCGCTCCACCAAGCTCCTTCTCCAAAGCAAAAAAAGAAGCCGTGAAGATTTATCTCGATCACCCGACTTCATTTTATTGTGGTTGTGACATCACTTGGAAAGACAAAAAGAAAGGTATCCCTGACCTCGACGGCTGTGGTTATCAAGTCAGAAAACAACAAAAGCGAGCAAGTCGGATTGAGTGGGAACACGTGGTTCCAGCTTGGCAATTCGGCCACCAGCGTCAGTGCTGGCAGGATGGCGGACGTAAGAACTGCACTCGTAATGACAAAGTATTCAACTCGATGGAAGCCGATCTTCATAATCTGACTCCGGCCATTGGCGAGGTTAACGGTGATCGCTCTAATTACAATTTCAGTCAGTGGAATGGAATGGATGGCGTGAGCTATGGTCAATGTGAAATGCAGGTCAACTTCAAGCAGCGCAAAGTGATGCCGCCAGACCGAGCAAAAGGCTCTATCGCGCGTACCTACCTTTACATGAGCCAAGAGTATGGTTTCAAGCTATCTAAGCAGCAAACTAACCTGATGATGGCGTGGAACAAGCAGTTTCCTGTCGATGAATGGGAGTGTACGCGAGACCAACGTATCTACAGAATTCAAGGTAATCACAACCCTTTTGTCTCCAATTCATGTCGGTAAATAAAGAAGGCTTAAACAAGCTATTGTTTAAGCCTTCTTTACAAGTGATTTATTACTTAGTGCCTGTATAAATATTAACGATATACATTGAGTTGATCTATCGCGATTTGGTTTTTATCAGACTCTACACTCTCAAATTTAAGGCGTACTTGTGATACGTTATTAGGAAGCGTAACCGTATAGTAAGCAGAGCCACTCAGCGCTGATGGATCATACCAATCAGGTTTACTCCCTCGGCTTGATGTCGATGCAATACCAGGTCGGTGACTCCATTCTCCTAAATACCCATATCCACTTGCCACCCCACCTTTATCTAACGTAAGCAACGTAATCCACTCACTACCATCGTGATATTGTGCTTTTAAGAACCCTTCTTTATAGTCTGTCCACTGGCTCGCAGAGAAGCGCATTTGAGAAAAGTCTTTACCATTATTGTCCGTAATAGTGATGGTATCGCCTTTACTTAAACGTAAAATCGATGCGTCATTTGAGTAAACTTGTCCTTCAACTTTAAAATCAATTCCATTCATAGAGTGACTAGAGTTAATTGGCCAAGGGTCATTATCGGAACCGACAGCGCTATCTGTTAATTCATTTTTTGTAAAGGTAATTGCGATAGCTTCACCAAGAACATCCGAGTTAGTGACACTCCATACGTTACCTTCAATCCAATCGCTTCCATATTTACTATCGACTCTCCAATAGATAGCCTTTTGGTTAGAGTCAGGAGTAATTGATAATGATTGAGTTGTCTGCTCACTCATCGATGTTGATACCGTAGCATCGTATCCCCAATTTACTTTATAGGAATCAGCATTCTTTGAGTCCCATGTTAAGTCTAATCCTTTTGAAAATGATTGGTAATGACCATTGACAGGGCTATTTGTGAAAGCCTTCTCTTTATTTGTAGCAATACTTTTAATTTCTAAATCAGGAAGAGCATAAGTGTAAATTTGCACATCATCTACTGCAAATTTATCAGAGATAAACTTGGTAAAAGAAACCCATATATTATTTGCTCCTGAACCTGTATTAGAGCCATTTGTTCTCATAAACCAAGGCCCATATCCTTCTGTTGAAGCATCCCAACTAGAATCAATCCAGCCATAAGTCCCACCTGGATATACTCCGCCAAAATCACGAGGTAAGGGGACGTAATCCATAAAGTTTGTAGGATCTGTGCTTAAGGCCATAGGAAGAATAGTTCCATCAACCCATGTTGATACATTATTATTTTCTCGATCTATAACCCACGCAACTGAGTGCCAAGTATTATCCGTTATGTTTGCAGCGTCTGGCTTAGCAAATGCATGAACCACATGAGGCTTTTGATCAAATGATTGCCTTGAAAACATTTGACGCCCCACCAATGTCCAACCTAAGCCTTTCTCGGGTTCGCCAGGTCGATGACGGTTACCATTAAAGTGCGAAAGTGCGAAACCTTCATCGAGTTTACCTGAGCTATATAGGCTAACTTCATGAATACCTCTATTTTCAGATACCGTTTGGTAATAACCATCCTGTTTATAACGAGTTACTATCGAAAAACTTTGCTTACCGGGCACTAAGTCATGCGGCATATGCTTTTGTAGTGTCATCAAGTTATTTTCTTCAAATGTAGGTTCAGTTTGTACAGCCGGTGTATTTGTGGATGTTTGATCAATTATATATTGATAAAAACCGGAATTTGGATAAGCCGGTGTTGATACTTTACCAAAGAACATCTCCCTACCAGCTCGATTAACTAAATGATCAAAGTTAGGTTTATCAAGTTCTGCATGGTTTTTGATATCTTGTCTAGTCGTATATTTCGCATCAGATAAATACAGCACCCTAGCTTTACTTTTTACGCTAACGTGCACTTCAGAACTATCTTTCAAGCCAGAGTCATCAGTAATAGTATAGCTAAAGTGGTCTTCTCCAACGTAGCCTTCTGCTGGTGTGTATTTTAACATTGAACCTAGACGTTCAACTTTACCACCGCGTTGGCTCAATGGTGTGTAGCCATATAAAGATAATCGACCTCCATCATTTGCTCCATTGGCATCAAAATCATTGTCTAATACATCTACTGTAATACTTGTGTTTCTGCTTGTTCCTACATGAACTATATTAGCTTTCGGACTTATTTTAGATTCCATTGCAGGGGCCAAACGTTGTTCAATTGCTCCTGAAGATTTCATTGTTGAAATCATATTTGTGTCAATAGCTAAAGCAAAATTCATTAATGTATTGGTTTCAGGTCCGACATGGTGACCTAATGAAAATGTGTGGCCTATTTCGTGTAAAGTGTGGGCCAAGTCAGGTTGAAAATCACAACTACTACTCAAACCTGAAGCAGCACAACGCTGTCCTTTCTTAAAAAAGTTTTGAAATATAGAAAAGGGACTCGGTGACGTATTTTGAACAAATGACTTCAATTTTGAATAAAGCTCTGACGCTGTTTTACCGCCGCTATTTACAGTAATCAAACCTATAGGGTAATCCACTCGAATTAAAGCATCTCTGGCAAAAAAATAATCCAAGGCATTCGTTGTATGATCCATTGCAGCAACAGCATCAATTATGTCTTTATTAAAGGACGTCTCAAATGAATCAATATCAACAAGGTAGCCCAAGCTGCTCATTTGAAGTTTCATTTGAGATTGAGTGGGAATAGGAGAAACCAGCGAAGGTACAGGCAATTGATAATTAGTATCCGTTGGTATGAGTTCTTTAGGCTGTCGATTTAATTCCGGATCAAGTTTTTTCTTTGCTCCAGTATTGATATTCGGCACTACAAGTTGATCTATGGTCCAAGCTTTGTCTTCACCATAAAAAACAAAACCATAAAATATATTTTTAGAATTTACATAACCTACAACTTGCGAAGCCGCCTCTCCGACTATTTTCCCGCGGTAACTCCTAACCTCTGGCGTGTACTCAAAAGCTATCGGCTCTAAAGATTTTGCCGCATCATAGTAATAAAATTTAGTATCGCTGCGACGTGCTGAGTACTTTGACACCTGCAACTTCACTGTTTGCCCATTACGCACAACATCAGTCGTGAATGTCAAAGGCAGAGTTTCATAATCGGACAATGGCGGTTGAACACTTCCACCAGAACCGCCCGAACCACTGCCGTCTCCGCCACCGCTTCCATCAGAGCCGCCCGAATCACTGCCGCCTCCGCCACCGCTTCCATCAGCACTCCCAGAGCCACTGCCGCCAGAGCCAACTTGCGAATTATCCGTTGCTTTTCCTTCAGCACCACCTCCTCCACATCCAGAGAGAAGCATTAACATACAGATTATTAACAGTGTTTTTTTCATATCGTTTCGTTTCTGCGTAGATAGACAATAAGAGGAGAACTCAGGATATGTGAGATCTTCATCACATAAAATTCTGGGGCAGCATACAGTAAACTATAATAATGATGAATATATGGCTCTATTTTTTATAAGGTTTTCCTGTAAATATTTATGTACCGACTTGTTTTATTTCACCTTAGACTCCATCCTATTGTTCTGCTCTACAGCGTGAGATATTAAAAAATGCGAACTCCAAGAATTTACCACCCTGAATTGATTCACCCATTGGGGCAACTCGCTCTTAGCGAAGATGCCGCGGGTCATGTTGGTCGAGTCCTTCGTATGAAAGAAGGCCAAGACGTTCTTCTGTTTGATGGCAGTGGTGCTGAATTCCCTGCGACAATTGCTGAAGTATCAAAAAAGAACGTCACAGTTAATGTTACTGAACGTATCGAACGTAGCAGCGAATCTCCGTTAGACTTACATTTAGGCCAAGTGATTTCACGTGGCGACAAAATGGAATTCACAATTCAAAAATCGGTAGAGCTTGGTGTAAACACCATTACCCCTCTGATTTCTGAGCGCTGCGGCGTTAAACTTGATACAAAACGTTTCGAGAAAAAACTCGCACAATGGCAAAAGATCGCTATCGCGGCATGTGAACAATGTGGACGCAATACGGTTCCGGTTATTCGCCCAATCATGCAGCTTGAAGAGTGGTGCAGTGAACCAAGCGAAGCACTGAAGCTAAACCTGCACCCTCGTGCAAAATACTCAATTAATACCCTTCCAGAGCCCATCAGCAAAGTACGCCTATTGATCGGTCCTGAGGGCGGACTGTCCGCTGAAGAGATCGGTATGACAGAACAATACAAATTTGAAGAGACGCTACTCGGTCCACGTGTACTTCGTACCGAAACTGCTGCTCTAACCGCAATTACCGCCTTACAAGTCCGTTTTGGCGATCTAGGCTAGGAGAAAGAAATGATCAAACTTGGCATCGTAATGGATCCAATTTCATCCATTAACATCAAAAAAGACTCTAGCTTTGCCATGATGCTTGAAGCTCAGCGTCGTGGTTACGAAATCCATTACATGGAAATGGATGACCTACACTTAGATCAAGGCGTAGCCATTGCTGACACTAAGGTTGTAGAACTAAAAGAAGATCCAAACGGTTGGTACGAATTCAAGTCACAACAGACTATCGCTCTCTCTGATTTAGATGCAGTTTTGATGCGTAAAGATCCTCCGTTTGATACTGAGTACATTTACGCGACTTATATTCTTGAGCGTGCTGAAGAGAACGGTGCACTGATCGTAAATAAACCACAAAGCCTACGTGACTGTAATGAAAAGCTATTCACAGCTTGGTTCCCAGAACTCACACCAACCACCATCGTGACTCGTAAAGCTGAAAAGATTAAAGAGTTCCGCGAGAAACACGGTGATGTGATCCTTAAACCACTTGATGGCATGGGTGGCGCGTCAATCTTCCGCGTGAAGGAAGGCGATCCAAACGTATCAGTGATCATCGAAACACTGACCAACCACGGTCAAAACTACGCAATGGCACAAACCTTTGTTCCAGACATCAGCAATGGTGATAAGCGTATTCTTGTGGTTGACGGTGAACCAATGCCTTACTGCCTAGCGCGTATTCCTGCGAAAGGGGAAACTCGAGGTAACCTTGCTGCTGGCGGTACAGGTGAAGCTCGCCCGCTGAGTGAAACAGACTGGGCTATCGCAAGAGCAGTTGCACCGGCATTAAAAGAGAAAGGTTTAATCTTTGTAGGACTTGATGTTATCGGTGACAAACTGACTGAAATCAACGTGACAAGCCCTACTTGTATCCGTGAAATTGAAGCTGCTTTTGATATTTCGGTAACGGGCAAATTAATGGATGCAATCGAGCGTCGCGTTAACGCTAAATAGCCTAAACTAAAGAAAGCCTTAGCTATTCGAAAACACAAAAATATCTAGGCAAAGAACAATGAGCGGCTTTACGCCGCTCTTTTTCCTTTACTGGGAACACACTGGCAGGAGGCTCTATGAATTTAACGAACCACTTTCTGGTCGCTATGCCCGGAATGAAAGACCCATACTTTAAAAATTCGGTGATCTATCTTTGTGAGCACAATGACGAAGGTGCGATGGGTTTGATGATCAACGCTCCTATTGATGTCACTGTCGGCAGCATGCTTAAGCAAGTTGAGGTTGATTCTGAACAGCCGAAACCCAACCAAGCAAGCCTTGATAAGCCCGTATTAAACGGTGGACCTGTAGCAGAAGACCGCGGGTTTATTTTGCACAAGCCCAAAGGCAGCTATCAATCCAGTATCAACATGACGGACCAAATCTCGGTAACAACATCAAAAGATATCTTGATGGTGTTAGGGACTGAAGATGAACCTATCAATTATCTGGTTGCACTTGGTTATTCTGGGTGGGAGCCTGGTCAGCTGGAGATCGAACTGACTGAAAACTCATGGCTAACCGTTGAGGCCGATCCAAAGGTCATCTTCGACACACCAATTTCGGATCGCTGGAAAGTTGCCGTGCAAATGTTAGGTATTAATGCCGCTCAGCTTTCAGCAGATGCAGGCCACGCCTAGCTCTACTCAGTTCAATAAAATATACACTCAAACACAGATTAATTTGGAAGCCCCATGTCACGAACAATTATGGCATTTGACTACGGTACAAAAAGTATCGGCAGTGCGATTGGACAAGAAATCACAGGCACAGCAAGCCCTCTGAAAGCCTTTAAAGCCAAAGATGGCATCCCAAACTGGGACGATATCGAGAAGCAAATTAAGGAATGGCAACCAAATCTTATCGTGGTTGGCCTTCCTACCGACCTTCATGGCAAAGATCTAGCAACTATCACCCCTAGAGCGAAGAAGTTCGCTAACCGCCTGAAAGGACGCTTTGGTGTGGATGTTGAACTGCATGATGAGAGGCTATCGACCGCGGAAGCAAGAGCCGACCTTTTTAACATGGGTGGCTATAAAGCACTAAGCAAAGGCAACGTTGATAATCAATCAGCTGTGGTTATTTTAGAGAGCTGGTTTGAAGCACAATATGGCTAAGTTATAAACGAATAAAACCCGCCACAGAAGCGGGTTTTGTGTTTATCAATAAAGTAGACTAGCCCATATCTATCTTAACGCCAGCCAACGTGCTAGTTCCGGAGTCTTCATCACCACGATTAGTCTTGAGCATTAAACGCAAGTCATTGGCAGAATCCGCGCTATGGAATGCATCCTCTTCGCTGATCTTGCCTGCTACAACTAAATCATATAAAGCTTGGTCAAAGGTCTGCATACCAATCTCTTTTGATTTTGCCATGGTTGCTTTCAGTTCATGTAGTTCACCACGACGAATCAAGTCAGACACACGAGGGCTATTCAGCAGAATTTCAAACACACCATGACGACCGCTGCCATTCTTATCTCGGATTAACTGTTGAGCAACCACGCCACGCAAGTTCATCGACAAATCAAACAGGAACTGCTCTTTCTGTTCTTTCGGCACCAAGTGAAGAATACGTTCTAACGCTTGGTTGGCATTATTCGCGTGCAAAGTTGCCATACACAAGTGACCCGTTTCAGCAAAGGTCATCGCGTATTCCATGGTTTCACGGCTACGGATTTCGCCAATCAAGATCATGTCTGGCGCTTGACGTAACGAGTTCTTAAGTGCGACTTCATAGCTCTCGGTGTCGAGCCCAACCTCACGTTGAGTCACGATACATTTTTTATGTTCGTGAACGAATTCAATTGGGTCTTCAACCGTCAAGATATGCCCCGAGCGGTTGGTATTGCGATAACCAGTCATCGCAGCCATTGAGGTCGATTTACCAGAGCCTGTCGCCCCAACCACCAACACAAGTCCGCGCTTAGCGATTGAAAGGTCCTGCAGTACATCTGGAAGCTTTAATTGCTCAAAGGTTGGGATGTTAGTCTCGATACGTCGAATGACCGCTCCAGGTAGCTCTCGTTGAAAGAATGCACTGACACGAAAACGCCCAAAGTCACGCACTATGGCAAAATTAGCCTCACGCGTTTGCTGATATTCATCACGTCGGTCTTGATCCATCATCGCATCAAGTAGTTGAGCGACCTGAACCGAATTCAGCTTCTCGCCTTGCGGTCGTAGTTCACCATCGACACGGAACAAGACAGGCGCATCGACGGTGATATAAAGATCGGACGCTTTTTGAGACAGCATTCCCTCAAGGATTTGATTCAATTCCATTATGTGCACCTTGATTAAAACATTGAGGTTTCAATTTCGATCTTTTTCTCGATCTCTTCCGAGTCAACCAAGCCTTGAGCCATCAGCTGCTTCGCGTTTTGCTCCATGGTTTGCATGCCATGTGCTGCGCCCGTTTGAATGATCGAATACATCTGAGCGACCTTATCTTCACGAATCAAGTTTCTGATCGCTGGTGTCGCCATCATGATTTCATGGCAAGCCACACGACCACCCCCTACACGTTTTAGCAGCTTCTGTGCAATTACCGATCGTAACGATTCAGACAGCATTGAACGCACCATGTCTTTATCGCTACCAGGGAAAACATCAATGATACGGTCAATCGTTTTTGCTGCAGAGCTGGTATGTAGGGTACCAAAAACCAAGTGACCGGTTTCCGCTGCGGTTAGCGCTAAGCTGATCGTTTCTTGGTCACGAAGCTCACCAACAAGGATAACATCTGGGTCTTCACGTAACGCGCTGCGCAGCGCCGCTTTGAAGCTGTGAGTATCACGATGGACCTCACGCTGGTTAACAAGGCATTTATTGTTGGTGTGAACGAATTCAATCGGGTCTTCGATCGTCAGGATATGTTTGTTGTGGTTGCGGTTTACGTAATCAACCATCGCCGCAAGGGTCGTTGATTTACCAGAGCCTGTTGGGCCAGTAACGAGCACTAAACCTTTTTCGTAGTTGGCAATCTTTTCAAAGATTTCAGGCGCACCTAGTTGATCTAAAGTTGGGATCTCTACAGGGATAGTTCGAAAGACAGCCGAGCAACCACGAGCTTGGTTAAAAGCATTCACACGGAAACGACCAACATTGGGCAATTCAAAAGAGAAGTCGACTTCCAATTTTTCTTCAAACTCACCACGCTGCGAATCGCTCATGATCTCAAAAACCAAACGATGCACATCAGCATGACTCAAAGCTGGGATTCCAAGCTTCCTTACTTCACCATCTATACGTACCATTGGAGATACACCCGCAGAAAGATGTAGATCTGACGCGTTATGCTTTACACTAAAATCTAGTAACTCAGTGATATCCATTTATTTTCCCTTAAGTAAAGTCAGCTATGAGTAGTATTCAACAAAATATCGAACAAATCACCTCACAGATTCGTAGTGCTGAGCAAAAGTGCGGACGAGCTCCAGAGTCCGTGCAACTTTTAGCCGTCAGCAAAACTAAACCTATTGATGCGATTCTAGAAGCCGCACTCGGAGGCCAAGTTGCCTTTGGTGAAAACTATGTTCAAGAAGGTGTCGATAAAGTAAAACACTTTTCAGAACAACATTCTAACCTAAATTTAGAGTGGCACTTTATTGGTCCAATTCAGTCCAATAAAACTCGTCCAATCGCGGAAAGCTTCCAATGGGTACATTCCGTTGATCGCGATAAGATCGCACAAAGACTTAATGATCAACGTCCAAGCGAACTTCCACCTCTACAGGTGCTGATTCAGGTAAACACCAGTGGTGAAGAGTCCAAGTCAGGAACCTCAGAAGAGACAGTTTTTGCACTCGCGGAGTTGATTTCATCGCTCCCTAACCTCACCTTAAGAGGATTGATGTCGATTCCTGCAAACGTCTCTGACTATCAATCACAGCTTAATGCGTTCTTTCAACTGGCAGAGCTTAAAGATAAGTTATCCGCGAAGTATCCAGACATCGATACCCTATCTATGGGGATGAGTGGTGATATGGATGCAGCCGTTGAGGCTGGCAGCACAATGGTTCGTATTGGAACGGCTATTTTCGGCGCTCGTGATTACGCGAAATAGCCGTAGTAAATAACCAACGACAAGTACAAGTATTGATAACGCTTCGCCTTATCCGCGCAGCGACACGCTCAGGATTTTATATATGGAACATAAGAACATCGCCTTTATTGGGGCGGGAAACATGGTTCGCTCAATTGTAGCGGGCTTAGTCGCGAGTGGTTACCCAGCGCAAAAGATTACGGCAACCGCACCTTCAGAAACCAGAAGGTTGCCGTTAGAACAAGAATACGGCATCAATACCACCAGCGATAATATTGCAGCAGCAGAGCAAGCAGACGTTGTTGTGTTATCCGTGAAGCCACAAATGATGGCTAATGTATGTAAGCCCTTACAAGATATCGACTTCAGCAACAAACTGATTATCTCAATTGCCGCGGGTATTAATGCGAATCGACTCAATGAGATGTTAAACTGCCAGCTAAACCTTGTTCGTGTGATGCCAAACACGCCATCACTACTTGGGAAGGGGATGAGCGGTCTTTATGCCGATTCAACCGTTAGCCAAGATGATAAAGACTTTGCTTCTCAGCTGATGCAAGCTGTAGGTGAAGTAAGCTGGGTTGAGCAAGAGTCTGGTATCAATAACATTATTGCGGCGGCGGGTAGTGCTCCGGCTTACTTCTTCCTGTTTATGGAAGCGATGCAAGCAGAAGCAGTCAACCAAGGCTTCGACCAAGAAACCGCTCGTAAATTAGTTCAGCAGTCTGCGTTAGGCGCGGCAGAGATGGTGGTAGCGAACCCAAACACTGAATTATCAACATTGCGTGAACAAGTAACTTCAAAAGGCGGCACGACCGCAGAAGCATTGCGCACATTCAATGAACATCAACTATCAGACATCGTAGCCAAAGCCATGCAAGCGGCAGTAGCACGAGCTGAAGAGATGGAAAAACTGTTTTAGTACCAATCAAGGTAAACAAGTATTTTGTCGCTCAAGTGATATCTAAGCGGCAAGTAAATCCGAAAAAGGAAACAATATGAACTCGATGAGCTTTCTGATCTCGACCGTTTTTGATCTTTACATCATGGTTGTGATCTTGCGTATCTGGCTACAAGCATCACGTGCAGATTTCTACAATCCATTCTCACAATTCATCGTAAAAGCGACACAACCAGTTGTTGCCCCGCTACGCCGAGTTATCCCATCAATCGGCAGCCTTGATCTGGCGACGGTTGTTTTTGCTTACGTGCTGTGTGTACTTAAGTTCGTTGCTCTAAACCTGATTATCTCTGGTGGCGCTGCCGTTTTCGATATTAGCTTCCTAATCTTTGGTGCACTGTCTCTGCTCAAAGCGGCTGGTGGTTTAATTTTCTGGGTTCTACTTATCCGTGCAATCCTAAGCTGGGTAAGCCAAGGTCGTAGCCCAATCGAGTACGTATTCCATCAACTAACTGAACCAATGTTAGTGCCTATCCGCCGTATCCTTCCGGACATGGGTGGTTTCGACCTAAGCGTACTGGTTCTGTTCATTGTTCTGCAATTTGCGAACTTCCTAATGGGCGACATGATTGGTCCTATTTGGTATCAGCTATAATTCAAGTACAAACATCAGGTACTTTTACGATGCCAAAAGCGGTTTGGGCCGAGGAAGACGATATTCTTCTTAGGCTCTATATCCAACCTAAAGCAAGCCGAGACAAGATTGTTGGCTTGCATGGTGAGGAACTAAAAATTGCCATTACCGCCCCACCGGTAGATGGCAAAGCCAATGCCCATTTAGCGAAATACTTAGCGAAACAGTTTAAGGTCGCAAAAGGGCAAATTAAGATAGAGAAGGGAGAGCTCGGTCGGCATAAGCAAGTTCGAATATGCTCGCCAAGCCAAATCCCAACTGAAGTCAAAGCCATCCTATGATGGCATAAATAACGTTATAACTTGTTGTTTTTACTCGAAAAACAAATAAAACCAACCACAAAATGACCACACAATTAAAAAGCCCGCTAAGTAGCGGGCTTTTTTTAAAAGCTCGATGATAAGCTTCCAACATCCATGCTAAGAGATGTTCCTTTGTCGCTCTTCGCTTTGTCTATTGCCACAGGAGCTTGAGATTTAATGGTCAATGATACTTCTGATTTACTTTGTAGTGTGGGTGACTTTACTGGTTGGTAGGTGTTGAAAGTGTCTCTATTTACTGCCGTATAGGTGTTGTTGTAAGTGTCTCTACTGCCTTCGGTGTAGGCGTTACTCTCACCCTGTCGTGGCTCTTTTGGTGCATGTGTTAGCTCTAACTCTGATTTAAGTCTTTTTTGTTGCTGTGCTGATTTTGCAAGTTCCTTAGAGCCGTCATCGTCAGAGAACCATGAGGTTATACCGTCCCACGCCTTGCTAATGTCAACTAGCTCATTAAACTTAGCAATCAAATAACCTACGCCTACAACCGCAGCTGCAATACCTACAGCCATCCAGCTAATGGGATTTGCCATCATGACAGCATTGAGCGCAACCATACCAATTTTGAACATGGCGACTATCGCAACAACTTCACTAAAGTTTTCAACTAAGAATCTTATCGCACCGCCCAATCCTCGAAAAACGGTAAACGCACCCTTTACAAAATCCCGCAACTGAGCAATTACTTTATTACGCTCCCCCACGTCCTTCATGGTTAGAGCTAGATCTTCCATGATGAATGACAATTCAGCCATGATAGGGGTTAGCGCGCTAATTTTCAGTGAATCAACTATCGCCCCCATCTTCTTCATTGAGTCTGTGAACATTTTGGCGTTGTTTATGGACTCAGAGCTAACTGCTCCACCACTATCTCTTAGAAGCTGCTTGGCTTTGGCAAGACCATCCGTCCCCGAACGCAGAACTGCAAGCATTTTTTCACTATCGCCACCAAAAAACTCGTCAGCCATAAAGTTTTGTTTTGATTCGTCGGTTTCGTTGGCTATCTCACGCAGTAATACTTGGTAAGCTTCGGTGGCGTTCTTAGCCTGCATTAAATCATCGTAGGCTTTTTGGTTGCCCGTATCTTTGAAATAATCATTCATTGCGCCGCTTTTTAGGGTTTTCATTTCGCCCCATCGCAACATCATTTCTTTAATTGCAGCGTCCATATCTTCAGACTCTGCACCTGCTAATTTGGCTTGCATCCTAAGAGCCTGTAATTCGCCTATAGGCATTTTTACATCATCAGCCGCCCTTGCCATTTCATTGATCTTGGTTGCTGTGTCATTGATGATCAACCCAAAACCAGCCATAGAAGCCATTACACCACTACTTGCCACCATTCCATTCTTAGCTCCTGCAATGGTTGGCATTTTGAGCTTACCATTTAGCTTACGGATGGGCTTCATGGCTGCCTGAAGTAGGTGGTATTTTTTTTGCAGTTTGGTAATTTCCTTGTTGTGTGCCTTGTGACGCTTGCTTAAGCGTTCACTTTCACCGTCAAGGTCGTACATCTTTACGCCTGTTTTTTTTATTTGCCTGCCTAGCTCTATGTACCTAGCCCCACTTCGCTCTTGGGTGTCTATAAGCGCGTTAAGCTTTTCTCTTTGTTTGGCGATACTTTCTGTGAGCGCAGCACTTGGTTTATCTGTTTTTTTTGATTGCTCTTCTAGCTTTCTGAGTTTTTCGGTTGCAGTATCAACCGCAAGCTCGTTTCTTTTCATTGCCTCTTTCGTGGCCTTGAAGCTATCTATCATCCCAATAGTGGCAGAGTCGTCTTGCTGTTGTTTTTGAATTTTTGTTATGGCTTTAGAGTAATGGTTGGACTCTTTTCTCATCTCTTTTAGCGGGGCTGTAGTTTTGTCTTTCAGGCTCATAAGCACCGATAGGTTCATCTTCATATGGGTTCTCACTTTTTAGATACAAAAAAAAGGAGCTAATCGCCCCTTTCGGATTCTTGTTGGGTTCGCTCAATGGCTAACTCACGGAAGTGCAGCAGTTCATCTAATGTGAGCTTGTCTATCTCACTAGGCTGCCAATGAAACATGGCAGCAATATCAGCGTAGAGTGGCTCAACACGTTTGATTTGTTCTATTACGCTTCCGTATTCACAAAAAAAGAGGCTAGCGTCGTGAGCAGTGGTGCCCAATTCTCCGTCTCAAGGTTAAGCATGTCACGCTCGTTTAGGCATGAGATTCTAGGTATTACTTGAGAGCCGGCATCAAAATCACAACCCCCAATGTCATACAGGCTAACACCGCGTAGGTGTCCGCTGTTTGGTTTGTTTAATTCAATTTCTGTGTAAACAACAGGCTCTCCATTCACTTCTTTAGTGATGGGAATTGGTAGTTTGACCTTTTTTGCCTTGCTCTTGTCTTTAATGGGATTTGTCATAATTTGCTCTTTAGTTTGTTGGGTTTTCTTTGTTTTCGTATGGGCTGGTCGTTATCACCGATTGGCCCACAAAATCACTCACAGCCAGCGCAACACTTGGTTAGCCCCAAGCGTCTCCTTTTTTGAGTTTTACCTTCTCAAACTCAATAGCGGCCGCTTTGTCAAGTTGCTCGATAACGTAGCAAACCTGAGCAGATTCGAAGTTCTCAATAAGGTTTTTGCTGTCGTTTCTCTTGCCAAATGAACGACGGAATGAGTGATTCAAAAAGTAAATGGAGAGGTTATCAAAGCTTGTTACCATGATTCCGCGTGCTGGAAAGCAAGAAGGCATAAAGGCAGGCATTGCTCCATATGATTCTTTTATTTGGCGCAGTTCTATTTGGTGGACGGGTTGTTTTGGGTCGATTTGCTTTTGGTAGAAGCTAGCTCTGTCGTGCGCTACTAGATCGCTACCAAGAAGTACCACTAAATCATTCACATCTCGATGCCTTGCAGCAACCTTGTCCTTTACCGCGCATACTGCATCATTTACGGTTAAGTAATCCCCACCTTGACCAATATTAACGGGATAGCCCTTTTTTTCTAAAATGGATTCAGGACGGTTGTCTCTCAAGGCTTGAATCCAGCCTTTCGTTACATCCTCCCCGTTAGGGTTTAGAGTAACATTTGAGTTGTCGGCTGCTTGCTTACCAAAGAAACCCACTCTAATTAAATCAAGGTTTGAATGCTTTCTGATCTCACGCTCAAGGCAGTCGCTAAAGTTGTCATGATGTGCGTATGCGTCCATTGTCTCGAAAGAGATAGCACAATCAAAATTAATCTGGTGACACTCATATTGCATTGCAACATCGGGTTTTATTTTTCGAGCGGTGCGCGTTCCTCCGCGCAGGGTGTCAACTCGGGCTGCAATTAACTTCCCGCTACCAAGCCCAATCCCTTCCCCCACAAGTAGACCTACAGAAACTAAATTAACTCGACTAAGGAACTCATCAGTCTGTCGGATACTTTCTATCTCTAGTGTTGCTTGTGATGCGTCAACATTAAACATGCCGTCTTGATCATCTGTGTTGTACTTTTTTTGCTTGTCACTGCGGTACTGGTTTAGCTTTTTAATCGTTTCTATATTCATTTTAAGGACTCTTTTTGTGTCTTGCTAATCATTGCGCTCGTGGTTAAAGCAAGGTTTTAGGGGCTGGGTTTGGCGTGGTACATCGCTCAACGGTTTTGAGCATTTCGCGCCTTTTTCGTGCAATTTCAGGTTGAAGCTTGTCGGATGGAAGGGAGGCTCTACCTATGATTCGTACGGGGCTACAAGGTGACGCTAAGAAGGTTGTTTTCGCGCCACAATGGGAATCTGTGCAATCGAGGAAAACTTTCCGTATGCACTCTGTGAGTGGGTTTGATGTTTTTACCCTCATTACAGCACCGCAGGTGGGGCATTTAATTACTACCTTGGGTTTTTCCTTCATAAGTCACGTTTACCATCTCAATATTAGTAACAAACAAAGCGGCGCACATAACGTTCTTGCATTGGCAATGAATGGCGTAGGTATTATCTGCTTTGTCTTCTTGTGCTATCACTCTCGAGGTGCAGTAGCATTTGGGGCATATCAGCATCATTCGCACTGTTTCCTAAAAATAGAACTAGCGTTGCTGGATAAGAGTAATATCAATTAGAGGTGGGCGCATTTCTACAATGGCGATATAGAGTAAAGGGGTGTTCATAATCGTAGTGCTCTATAGTTGGTCACTCTTCGATTGTGAAATTGAATTTTTGAGATTTCTCTGGATAAATGCGCGCGCAGCCACTGTTCGGACTCACCCTCCCCTCCACACCAAAATTCCGCCCCACAATAAAACGATCCTGATTTGTGCATATATAGGCAGATTTTATTCACTATCAGGCCTTGGTACACAAGGCTTTGCGGTGGATTTTGTATGGGAGATTAAAAAAGGTCAGGATCGCATTTGTTCGTTTTTGTGCGCGAGAGTGAACTGAGAAGGGGGGCAATAAAAAAGAGCACCTGAGTGCTCTTTTTAGGATATTTCCTGTGTTGATATGATGAAGGCTCGATTCTTGTGTTCTTCATCTGCGCCCCACTCATTGGGAATGTAGTTTTCCATTAGGTCGTTAGAGCTATCGATGCGCTTAATTACTGGGGACATTTCATTATCAAGCTCGTTCAGGTTGACGTAATAAACATCACGGTCAGCGATGGCGAAAGATTCTCCCATGCGATCTAACCAAAAACGCTTGCCGTCCTCAGTTTGCTGTTCGTCCGTTATCATAATGCTGTGCGAGCGCAGTAGGAAGTTGAATACGGTGCGAGCGAAGCCACTTAAAACGTGACCATGCAAGCCGGTGATTTGTCTCCACACTACAAGTTGGGTGCAGTTCTTAATGGGAAGATAAGCGTTTGGTTCGTTGCGAACGATAGTCTTAACTTTGTAAACCGTCTCCGCGTATTCTCCGCCAGTGTAGATTAGACAAATAATTTGCGTTTCACCTTCTTGAGTTTGCGCTGGTTTATTCGCAACCAAGCGGTAGCCTGCTGGGACAGCAAAATCAGATAAAGCAAAATCAGCCGGCTTTGCGAGTAAAAATGCTTCCGTTTCTATTTTGTTTGACGATGGTCTTGTCAGTTTCATATCGAAATTCGCATTAATTATCTGTGGCATAGTAAGTTTAGCTCTAGATTTACAATATAGAAGGGTTTTGTATAGTTACATACTACAGCATTTGCTAGAGGGAATAAAGTTCACTCTTGCACTCTGCAATCTTCATTATTTTGCTCGTTTCCATCACAACCCACCATGAAACCTAGTGTCAATAAATCGATAAATTCAGAATAAAGCTCTAAATTATGACTTGGTTATTATTTGTTCTTTTGCGACCCCTTTTTTAAGTTCAGCGTCGGAAAACCCTTACTTTCCTTACCACCCCAAAAAACAGGAGCTAACCCCATGATTACTAATACAAAAAATGGTAAGGGTTATTCCATTACTTTTCCTTACCGAAAACTTACTTTCTTTAGAATCAACAACTTAAATTTTCAAGTGGTAATGGATCTATTTCATTACTGGTAAGGGTTTGGTAATGAAAAAGTAAGGATTTAAATATTAAATTTATTGTATACATATCAATACTTTATTTAACTATTTTAAAAAAGTAATGAAAGTAATGGTTTTCCGATGGCGGCCTGAAAAAAAAGGGTCTATTGATGCTTATTTAATCAGTATTTATCTAACCTTTTGTTTTTAAATAACTTTATTAACCTTTCGCAAGTTATTATATTTTTCTCTTTTTGAGGGGCTATTTGAGGCTTTATTGGAGGGGTAATATTTATATTATGCTGCCTTTCAGTCTTACGCCCCTATGTATTGGTATTATATTCTAACTTCGAACTGGTAATAATGACCGCGCTTGATGTGTCGCGGGTGTTGCCGTGTAGGGAGCTTGACGGTGGGGAGCTTGACGGTGGGGCGAAAGTGGCCAGCATAGACAGGGGTATCTATGCTGCAGCTGTGATCTTGATTGTCTATTGCGTGGTGGTTTAGTGTAAAAAAAGACCCAAGACAAGGCTTGGGTCGATAGGTTAAAGCATGCTTAATTGATTGACATCACCCTTGCAAAGCTCAGGCTGTAACCTTGGGTCTGGAGGTAGACCTGATGTATCAATAATGGCCTCAACAGTGGTTAGCGTGCTAAAGCGAACCCCGCAGTTAAAGTTAAGGCACTGCCAATAGGCTTTTCGGGTTTTATTGGTTATCTCCTGAGAGGTAACAATACGAGTCTTACACTCACAAGACGGACACGGCATTAGCATCAAGACCCTCCTCTATTGGTTACTTGGCCTTTAAGGGTGATAAGCCCCCCTAAAGAGGCAGTGAAATAAGGGGAATGGGTGAGTCTTTAAAATCGCACAGTACTTCTGCTAGCATTTTTCTCGCCCTCTCTTCTGGGGTGGTTGAATTGCCACAATGAGGCGGTTGCTGATGGCTGATTAAACGCCTTGCTGGAAAATTATCCAAACGACCCATAATGCACTTCCAGATTTGGCGGTATTCGTCAAAACCAACCCCCTCTGCACTATCAAGAGTTGCCCATATGGGACTATTCCCACCCTGCTCATTCAGCCAACAGCAAAGCCCCTCAAATATATCCGCATTATGAGTAGCAACATCAAATACATCGATGATCCTCCCCGTACTCTCACAAACACTAACCGCCTCAAAACCCCCAACTAAAGTCTTAAATTCAGGTGGTGAAGCGTTAGTTCTTGTGTAATCAAATATCAACACGCGGAGGGTAATGATTCGGCTGTCTTTTTTCATGGTCCATCCTTAACTTCGAGCAAGCTACTTTGAGGGGATTGCTGGGCTTAACTTAACAACACACTGGCTTCTTCATGCGCTAAAGCGCAGCGATACAACAAAATATTTTGCGCTCTCTCTACAGCTCTATCTTTCGCGGTTTCGTTTCCTGTGCTCTTTCGGGCTTCTGGCTGGGGCACAATCTTTCGCGCGCTTTGAAGAGGTAGCCAGCCAAGCACATTAGCCCAACTCTGATCAAACTCTTCTCCGGTTATCAGTGCGTCTAACTCACAATCTACATTCTCAATCACACCCACAACCAAGCCATGATCCCCATGACAATTTAGCCACTCATAAAGTCGAGCGTAGGCTTCTGCAAGACCAATCCCACCAACGTGCGAAAGTCGAGCCCATTTGCGCTTTAGCTCTTTGTTGAACATGGCGTGTGCACCCTCTGGGTGTGTATTAACTGGCGTTGAGTAACTATCTACAATCGCCCCTGTCTTTTCGCATACTCTCACCGCCCCTATATCGGTAACATAGGTCTTTAGTTCAGATGCGGCTGCATCGTCTTTGTTGTGAGTAAAGGCTTTAATGTAAAGCACGGTGATTGGTTCTTTTTTCATAACAATTCTCTCTTATGTTTGATGGGGTTACGCCTTACAACAAAGGCTATCTTGCAGTGTTTAACTTGCCTTAATCGCAACTATTGATTCGCGGATTTAGCTTTGAACACCCAACACCACACTTTATCTGGGCGTGGGTTGCTGGTGTGGATTCTGTTGTGCGCTGCGTTCGCGGCACTACTCACGGTCTTATTCCCAATAAAGGGATGTCGCTTACCCGTTTTTAGCAATGCTTTTAAGTCTGCTATCGGAGCAAGTGACTGCCTCCACTCGGAAGCGACTTGCTGGACTTGGTTAAGGTTTAGCGCGATAACGCTCTTGTCTTTGGAGTGATTCAACTGGCAACCGCTACCCTCTAGGTAATCAACCACCTCCCAAAACTCTTGCAGTGAAATATGATCAGCTTGCACCGCTTTTTCTCTCTGCTTAGCTAACTGTAAAATGCAATCTAGTGATAACTCTATCCACTCATCTTTGAGTTGAATGACTTCACTGAGCGATTCCACCAAAGCCATAAGCTGGGCGTGATTTTTGATGATACGGATGTGTGATAACCCACGCTCGGACAACACTTGTTCGTAGTGCTTTTGTTGCTCGTGATACACCTCCATAACGCGCTTTTCGTTGAGCGTCGCCTTAACAATGAATCCAGATAGAGACTCCATAGGGAAACGCTCAAGCTGCTCGGCTGCGTGTTTAGTGGTGGCACTCTGCGCTGCTCGGCTCATGTAGAGGTGTAGTATTCGCTCAAGCACGGCTGGCGTAGCGTCTACGGGAGCATTCTGCGCTATCACAAGCGCACCTCGAAAGGGTGGCTCGTAGGTTTGGTTGCCGTCTGTTTTCATACCTCTAGAGCGAACGCTGCGCCCGTTGTACAGTGGCTTGGTTTCTTCCCAATCAAAGCCCTTTTGCTTTGCGTCATTCATGCGGTCGCCCTCGATGAACACAACGGGCATACCTGAGACTTGCGAAAGGTTACGGCTTCGCGCTGCAATCGTGGATTTAGACGGGTCAAAGCCCTCATAACTTTCTCTACCGAAAAGCTTCCACATAAATTCAATAAGCGTACTTTTTCCTGAACCAGGTTCGCCTACAATTTCCAAAAATGGAAAGCTCTTATCATGGTGTCGAATCTGCTCTGAAAAGAGAGAGCCAAACCAAAACGAAAGCGCAATAATCCCTTTAGCCCCAAAAGCATCCCACAACGACGGTAGCCACGCTTCACTGTATTCTTTAAGGTTGGGGTTAATGTCGAGCGTAACGGAATGCTCAAGGCTTTTGATGCTGGATTTAGCCACATCAAAATAATCCTCTTCATTAAGCGGGATTATTTTTCCTTGGTTGATAGCAATATCTTTAAATAGGTAGCTCTGGTGCGCCTTGCTGTAGCCTAAAAAGTCCACCGTATCGACCGTCTTAATGCTTTGGGCGTTTTGGTTCAGTATGAATTGGTCTAGCTGCTTACCTGAGCCAGTCCATAGCGCACCCTTAGCAATGTGTAGCAGTCTTTTTTTGAACTCTGACGCGCTGTATAGCTGCCCTGCGGTGAACGCACTCTTAACCACTTCACCCGTAGGAAAATCAATTTTGAAGTAGTACCAGCTTTCATCTGTGACAAGGTTTCTCTGATAGTACAAAGCGGTTGGCTTACAGTTCGCTATCTCTGTAATGCTATTTGCTTCAATTAGTGCCTTTTCGACCAACTCACCCTGTGAAGTGAACGCCTCCCCATCATCAAGGTTACGCATGGCGCGTTCGTAGCGTTCAAAGTCCAACTTGAATTGAAAAAGCCGGTTATCAAAATCAAATAAAAATAGCTGCTTTCGGTTGTGGGCATGTATCACCATAGCCTTATCGGTTGCAGTTTTCGCAGTGAGCAAGCTCCCATAGTGCAAATACTCATTAATGTTCGCGTCAGTCAATCGCTCTCTTTGGTGAAGGTCGTTCCAGTCGGGCGCATTCAATCCTTTTAGTTTGAATGGGGGCTGCGCTGCTACCGCGTTCCAGTGCTCTAAATGCAGTTTTTCAACAAGCTTTTTAGTGTGCTTTTGCCCAGCCTTGTCACTGTCTAGCGCAGCAACAATTCTCACCTCTGGGTTGTGCTCTTTGAGTTCAGCAAGAAAGGCAGTGGGGTAATTTGAACAACTCATTAATGACACCGCAGCGATACCGTTTTCAATCAGTGCCAGCGCATCAAAAATCCCCTCTGTAAGCCAGATGTCGGGCGCAGTGTGGTAGTCAATGCTTGGGTGTCTCCACACCAAGCCTTGATACTTACCGATAAAATTAGCTTTGCGGTTAAATCGGTTAGGCTTGTCAATCAATCGCTCCCAATACACACCCTTAGCAAGCGTGAAGCGCACCGTTGCAGAGCCTAGCTGTAACTTAGTATCAAAGTAGCTTTCTTGTGTGTAAGTGCCTTTAAGGGATGCGATATCTAGCCCTCTCGCATTGATTAAGAATGCGTCCGCACTGGCGGTAGGGTTGCTTTGCGTAGGTTGGTAGCGGTCTGAAAAGGATTCAAACAAATCAGGGTAAAGCTCTTTGATGTGGATTTCTTCACCGCATTTATTCAGGCGACCACAACGCAGAACCCAAGGCGAAGCCGCGCCTGTGTAAAGTTCTTTTTTATGACACTTAGGGCAAGAGCCTTGCTGTAGCCATTCGGAACTTTCCTTGAAGGAAAAGTCCTGCATTAGCCTTTGATAAACATCTTTATATATTTCAGGGTTCATACTACAATCACCAAATCAGGTTCACGCCTGAGTTAAAAAATCTTCCTGTTAAAAGAGCAATCAGAAATGGTTGCTCTTTTTTTTGGATCTCTTCCACCGCCCAACCCTCAGAAGCCCCACAGCAACAACACCCAGACAGGAAAAAAACACGCAAGCCCATCTGAGTATTCAGCGATAGCTAGAATTAGCAGCATCATTGCAATGGGGGTAATTACCCAATCAGCAAAATAATTCATCACTTGCTCACATAGGTATAGGGGGTACACCGTCACAACCAAGGTTAGAGGCGGTACGAAGTATAGAGCCAGCCAATTCAGGCTCTCCAAGGTCAGAAGCGAAATGCGCGAGCATATCTAGCTTATTGGTTGTGCCCTCGCGGAATTTCTCACTCATAAAATGGCGCGTATTATCTGGCGTACTGTTTTCTTGCATGGTGGATTGCTCAAACTGGTATTTCTGAACCAGTCCGTTGTAAATGTTGATAATGGAATCTCTGTGCGTCATGCCTTACCCCTTAAAATGCTCTAAAAAAGTTATCTTTAGCGCTCTCTTCAGCATCAGCTTGGGCGTGCTCCCAAAGAACAAGCATGTTGATATAAACCTTTTTCTCTCCACGCTTTTTCTTTTTTATTGGAAGTCTGCCTTCGTGAACCATATTTCTAACCGATTGAGTTGAGACCCCCCAACGACGTGCAAACTCTTCTACAGGTAAATAGGGTGTATCTGGTTGAATAGGGCTAATCATGTTATTTTTCCTTATACATCGAAATGCAATCAAACAATTAAGTTCCATTTGAAACGTTAACGTGCACGCAGAATAGAACTACTTAGTATCACAGTCAATAAGGTTTTAGAGTATGAATAGTGAAAGCATTAGTTTTGTTGATAGATTAAATGAACTCAGGAACGGAATGTCAGCTAGGCAAATGTCCAGCAAATGCGGAGTTTCGTCCCCTGCAATGCTGAGGTACCTGAAAGGGGAGGCGCAACCGAATATAGAATCATTGATTAAAATTTCTCATGCCTTCAATGTTAGCTCTGACTGGTTGATCGGGTCGTCGAATGTGTCGCTAGAAAATGCACGTATTTTGAGTGATAGCGATTATGTATCTATTCCTCTCTACTCGGCAGAAGCTAGCGCGGGGGACGGCTGCTTTCAGCAAGATGACTCAGTTATTGGGGAGCATCTAATGCTAGCTGTAGATCTAAAGCATCTCGGAGTAAAAGAAGATGATGCCTGTGCAATAAAAGCGCGTGGCGATTCTATGCTGCCCACTCTTATGGATGGTGATTTGTTGGTGGTAGATACTCGAGAGCAAGCTGGCATTTACGATGGTGTTTATGCGATATCCATTGACAACCAATTACTTGTTAAACGCTTACGTTACGACATGGCGAGTCAGGGCTACCACGTCATTAGCGACAATCCCGATCATGATAACCTACTACTCCCCCAAGAAGACTTAAACCGCCTTAGAGTCAATGGGCGCGTTCGTCAGGTGGTAAAGAACTTATGAGCATTAAAAAGCAGGGGGATAAGTACCTCGTAGATGTTCGGCCACAAGGTAGAGACGGAAAACGTTACCGCCGTAAGTTTGATACAAAATATGAGGCAAGCCAGTATGAAAAACACGTACTCGCTACAGCTCATAATAAAGACTGGTTAGAAAAGCCCGCAGACCGTAGACCTCTAAGTGAGCTAATAGAGCTATGGTGGAAATACGAAGGGCAAAGCAAGAAAACAGCCCCAACCTACCATCGGATACTAAAGCAAATTGATATTGAACTCGGAAAACCCAAGGCACACCAAATTACCCATAAAATGCTAGCTGACTACCGCGCTTACCACCTAGATAACAACAAGGCTATGACTACGTTTAATCGCAAGGTTATGTGTTTAAGTAATGTTTTTACCGCGTTAATGGAGGCCCAGGAGTACAACGGCACTCACCCAACTAAGGGGTTTAAAATAAAGCGACCTAGAGCAAGAGAGATGCAATTCTTATCTCACTTAGAGATAGACGCATTACTTTCTTCACTGTCTGGTGATGCGCTAAAAGTTGCTAAACTGTGCTTAGCTACGGGGGCAAGGTGGGGAGAGGCTGAAAGCTTAAAGGGGAGCCAATTGGTTAATGGTCGGGTTACTTTTGTAGACACCAAAAACGGAAGGAATCGAACCGTACCGATAGATGAAGATCTGGAACTAGAAGTTCACACGGGAGGAAATGGCCGGCTTTTTTCTGACTGCTACCATGAGTTTTACTCTACCCAAAAGAGTTGCGATTTCGGATTGCCAAGAGGTCAAGCTTCTCACGTTCTAAGGCATACATTTGCAAGTCACTTTATGATGAACGGTGGTAACATCCTCGCATTACAAAAAATACTTGGTCACTCAACCATTCAGCAAACTATGACCTACGCACATCTTGCGCCAGATTACCTACAAGATGCGGTTAGATACAACCCTTTAAGGAGATCCACAAAGTGACCACAATTAGTACTCACAACCCAATACATGTAAATACAAACAGTACAAAAAAGCCTTTAAAATAAGGGGAAACACCCATTTCACTAGACTAAAAAAGCCCTCCTATGATGGCTTTTTGCTATTTATTGGAGTCATTATGCGTCTATGGATAACAGCACTACTCACCACTCTTATTGCCCTACCTAGTTGGGCTGGGCAGTTTAAAAACATCAAAGATGTCGAGGTTCACTATTCGGCTTTTAACTCGACATTTTTAACGGCTCAAGTCGCTAAGCAATACAAACTTAAGCGAAATGGATACTCAGCAATCCTCAACATCAGCGTGTTAGACAAGGCTTCCCTAGGCAAGCCTGCTACAACGGCTAAAATTACGGGAACAGCAAAGAACCTCGTTGGAAACACCCGAACTTTGAAGTTTCGAGAAATCAAAGAAGGTGATGCGATTTATTACCTTGCTGAGTTCCCTGTAACTCACGAAGAGAACATCACCTTTAACATCGATGTTAACGCAGGCTTGAAAGGCACTGGCCCACTGCGCTTCACACAGAAATTCTATATAGAAGAGTAAGCTATCCCTTACTTTTCATTTATTCACTTATTAGAGTCACATTCCCATGAGCAAGATTGTTTTAGCAACAGGCAACCAAGGTAAAGTTCGCGAGATGGCAGATATTCTGTCTGAGTTTGGCTTTGACGTGGTCGCACAAAGTGAATTTAACGTTTCAGAAGTCGCTGAAACGGGGACAACTTTCATTGAAAATGCCATCATCAAAGCTCGCCACGCCGCGAAAGAAACAGGACAGCCAGCGATTGCTGACGACTCAGGTTTAGAGGTTGATTACTTAAATGGTGCTCCGGGCATCTACTCAGCGCGTTACTCAGGTGAAGGGGCAACCGATAAACAGAACATCGAAAAATTGCTAAACGCGATGCAAGGTGTCGAAACTGAAAAGCGTACTGCGCGTTTCCACTGTGTGTTGGTGCTAATGCGTCACGAGAATGATCCAACACCTCTCGTGTGTCACGGGAAATGGGAAGGTCGCATCCTTACCGAAGAACATGGTGAGAATGGCTTTGGCTACGATCCCGTATTCTTTGTTCCAGAAGATAACTGCGCATCAGCAGAGCTTGAATCTTCACGTAAGAAGCAACTATCACACCGTGGTAAAGCGCTTACGTCACTATTCAAGACTCTCAAGGAGCAAGCTCTGTAATGCACAATGCAGCGCTAATACCACCCGCACTTAGCCTCTATGTACACATCCCATGGTGTGTACAAAAGTGTCCGTATTGTGATTTTAACTCTCACGCCCTCAAAGCCGAGATCCCAGAGAAAGAGTACATCGATGCACTGCTTGAGGATCTCGATACCGATATCGAAAAATATCAGCTCAATGGTATGCCTCGTCCATTGCACTCAATCTTTATAGGTGGAGGAACTCCGAGTTTATTCTCTCCTGAAGGCATCGGGCGGTTACTACAAGGTATTGAGCAACGTATTCCGTTCAAACCTGAAATCGAAATAACCATGGAAGCCAACCCAGGCACCATTGAGGCTGAACGTTTTGCAGGTTATCAAAAAGCTGGTATTACTCGAATCTCAGTGGGTGTACAAAGCTTTGAGCAAGAGAAACTGGAAAGGCTTGGACGCATTCATGGTCAAGATGAAGCGGTCAACGCAGCTCATCTAGCACATAAGATCGGATTAAACAGCTTCAATCTAGACTTAATGCACGGCTTACCTGATCAGAGTATTGATCAAGCATTGGCGGATCTAGACAAAGCGATCGAGCTTAACCCTCCACACTTATCTTGGTATCAGCTAACAATAGAACCTAACACCATGTTCTATTACAAAACACCAAAGTTACCTGACGATGATGATCTTTGGGATATTTTCGACTTGGGTCATAAGAAGCTCGCAGACGCAGGCTATGTGCAGTACGAAATTTCAGGCTACAGCAAGCCCGGATATCAATGCCAACATAACCTCAACTACTGGCGATTCGGTGACTACCTAGGTATTGGCTGTGGCTCTCATGGCAAGCTGAGCTTTGCAGATGGACGCATTGTTCGCACCACTAAGGTTAAGCATCCTAGAGGCTACCTAGCGGCATACCAGAACATGGTGAAACCTTATCTATCAGACGAGTTTGAAGTGCCGAATGAAGATCGCCCTTTTGAGTTCTTCATGAACCGCTTTAGGTTAATGGAAGCATGTCCAAAGCAGGATTTCATTGATACGACAGGGCTTGGTTTTGACTCGATTCAAAAAACGATTGAATGGGCAAAAGAGCTAGGCTACTTGAATGAAACCGACACTCACTGGCAGATAACAGAAAAAGGGAAGCTATTCCTCAACGATTTGCTGGAAGCTTTTATGGCAGAAGAGGACGAATAGATTCGAGAGATATTGTGTAAGGGTTGGTTTTAGGGCCAACCCTTTTTATTTTATAGCCCCCTCTCGGAGCGAAGCGTTCTACAGGACGAAGCCCGTGCTCGCATCTTTCTCTTAGAAAATAGAACGACCAATTCGCTCAGAAAGCAACTCTAGCGCCTTAGTACCTGCTAAAGAGTTACCAGAAGGGTCAAGCTCTGGAGACCACACCGCAATAGTCATTTCGCCAGGAACGATAGCGATAATACCGCCACCCACACCCGATTTACCTGGCATCCCAACACGGTAAGCAAACTCACCAGCCCCATCATACAAACCGCATGTCGCTAGCAAAGCATTCAACTGCTTGGTTTGAACTGGCGTGATGATCTCTTTCTTGGTTTGAACCGACACACCTTTGTTTGCTAAATAACTAAAGGTCTTCGCCAAGTCCACACAGGTCATTTTAAGCGCACAAGCATGAAAGTAATTGTTGAGTACAGGGATAACATCGTTCTCAAAATTACCAAATGAACGCATCAAATAAGCGATAGCAGCATTACGATCGCTGTGCATCATCTCAGAAGCTGCCACAACCTTGTCATACACAATATGAGTATCACCCGATAACTGACGCACAAATTCTAATAAACGGTGTCTTGGTGCTGATAAACGGCTTTGTAATAAGTCAGCCACGACAATCGCACCAGCATTAATAAACGGGTTACGAGGGATGCCGTGCTCCATCTCAAGCTGAATCATCGAGTTAAAGGCTTGTCCTGAAGGTTCTTTGCCTACGCGTTGCCAAATCTCTTCAGGCTTGTATAACACCATAGCTAACGTCAGGCTCAAGGCTTTAGAGATGGATTGCACAGAAAAGGCTTCCTCTGCATCACCCGCTTGAATCACCTCACCTTCATTGGTGTATACCGCAATCGCCAGTTTCTGGTTCGATACGCGAGCCAATGCAGGGATATAATCAGCAACCTTTCCCTGACCAATTAGGGGACGAACTTCGTCTAAAATCTCGGCCAAAATAGCTTGAGTTGGTTTCATGTGTGCTTACTTCTATATTGTTATTTTTGTAGGGTTCTAACATTACTTTCTGTCCTTAAACCTTTATCGCAATAAAAGCCTAAGGACAAAAAAGCCAACATTACAATAATGTTGGCTTTAATCAATCCCACAAAGTGTAAGGTTTAACCTAAAGCAGGTTTACCTTCACTTGTTGTGCTCGAGAATTACTTAGTACGCTTGTACTTAATATCCCAAACACCATGACCAAGACGGTGGCCACGAGCTTCAAATTTAGTCAGTGGACGCTCATCTGGGCGAGGAATGTAATCACCATCTTCAGCGATATTCTCGAAGCCTGGAGCAACTTTCATCACTTCAATCATGTGCTCTGCGTAGTTTTCCCAGTCTGTTGCCATGTGGAAAATACCAGTATCAAGTTGAAGCTTACCGCGAACCATTTCTGCAAACTCAGCCTTAACGATACGACGTTTGTGGTGACGAGCTTTATGCCATGGGTCAGGGAAGAACAGTTGCAGTGTATGCAGGCTGCTATCTGGAATCATGTGTTCAAATACTTCTACTGCATCGTGACACATTACACGCAGGTTAGTTACGCCAGCATCACGCGCTGTACCTAAACACGCACCAACACCTGGGCTGTGAACCTCAATACCTAAGAAGTTTTTCTCAGGTGCGTTCTTTGCCATTTCAACCAGTGATGCACCCATACCGAAACCAATTTCTAGTACAACTGGGTTATCGTTGCCAAATACTTCTTTCCAGTTAAGAAGCTCTGGGTTGTAGTCGATACCCATTGTTGGCCAACATTCATTCATCGCGTTTTCTTGGCCTTTTGTTAAGCGGCCTTCGCGGCGAACAAAACTACGGATCTTACGAACCAGTTTGCCGTCTTCAGTATATTCGTTAGTGGTCACTTCACTCATTGATTTTTGCCTGCACATTGATTAATCAAAGCGGGGATTATCCAAAGAATTGCCTCCGGTGCAAGTCTTTCCGTGGATAAATTCCCACACAATTTGTCTGTTTTACATCCAACCGTAAGTGTGGTGCAATTTCACTCCTAATAATAGCAAAGCATAGAGCATGTCGTGACTCCTTTCGCAACCGCCATATTAAAGTGGTATGACGCCTTTGGGCGCAAAGAATTACCTTGGCAACAAAACAAAACCGCCTACACCGTTTGGCTATCTGAAATCATGCTTCAGCAGACTCAAGTGGCCACGGTGATTCCATACTACCGGCGCTTTTTAGAACGCTTTCCAACGGTTACTGACCTAGCGAACGCCGAACAAGATGAGGTGCTGCACTTATGGACAGGGCTTGGTTACTACGCACGAGCTCGCAATCTACATAAAGCAGCCAAGATCGTTGCTGAGCAATATGGTGGTGAATTTCCGCTTTCTATCGAAGAGATGAACGCGCTACCGGGCATAGGTCGCTCGACGGCAGCTGCAGTGCTGTCTTCGGTTCACAAACTTCCTCATGCGATTCTTGATGGCAATGTAAAACGAACACTTGCGAGAAGCTTTGCCGTAGAAGGTTGGCCAGGACAAAAGAAAGTCGAGAACCAGCTCTGGGAACACGCCGAAGCACACACACCGAAGAAAGATGTCGATAAGTACAATCAAGCAATGATGGATATGGGCGCGATGGTTTGCACCCGTAGCAAGCCTAAATGTGCGTTGTGCCCGATTGAAAGCATGTGTGAAGCCAAGAAACTTGATAAACAACTCGACTTTCCAGGTAAGAAACCTAAGAAAGAAAAACCAGTAAAAGAAACATGGTTTGTGATTCTGTACCACAACAATCAAGTATGGCTCGAACAACGCCCTCAATCTGGTATCTGGGGAGGACTATTCTGTTTCCCTCAAAATGAAAACGCAGAGATCGAACATCAACTAGACCTTCGTTCGATCAAAGACAATGAAACCGATTCGATCAAGACCATGATTGCGTTTCGACATACTTTCAGCCACTACCACTTAGATATCACGCCTGTACTAGTAAAATTAGATAAACAACCAGATTTGATAATGGAAGGGACTAAAGGTCTCTGGTATAACTTATCAAAACCGGAAGAAATTGGCCTAGCCGCTCCTGTAAAGCAGCTTATTGAGAGCCTACCCTTTGAACTGAACGACGTTTGAATCAACGAACGCGATAAGAGGAACCACTATGAGCCGCACTGTATTTTGTGCTCGCCTTCAAAAAGATGCTGAAGGCCTAGATTTTCAACTTTACCCGGGTGACCTAGGTAAGCGTATCTTTGACAACGTATCTAAAGAAGCTTGGGGACAATGGCAAAGTAAGCAAACTATGCTTATCAATGAAAAGAAGCTGAACATGATGGATCCTGAGCATCGTAAACTTCTTGAAACTGAGATGGTTAACTTCCTTTTCGAAGGTAAAGATGTCGTTATTGATGGCTATACCCCGCCTAGCGAATAAGACATTTATTTAAATAAATTTTAATGACATCATGGTTTACGCCGCGATGTCATTTTTGTATGAGGAACTATGAAAAAGCTAAGTTACTTGCTAACAGCCATGTTGTTAACAGGGTGCAGTCGTGAATTTGTCGAGAGCATTTATGATGTTAACTACGAACCAACCAACCGGTTTGTAAGTAATTTGGCAGAACTACCAGGGCAATTTGAAAAAGATACTGGTGCGTTGGATGCTTTGATTAGTAGCTTTTCAGGCAATATCCAAAAGCGCTGGGGCAGCAATGAAGTAAAGATGGCAGGTAAGAGTAACTATGTGAAATACATAGACAATTATCTAAGCCGTTCAGAAGTTAACTTCAGTCAAGGTATCATAACGGTAGAAACCGTCTCCTTAACAGATCCTAAAAAGCACCTCAAAAATGCGATCATGACGACGCTCCTGACACCCGATGATCCAGCTCATGTTGATCTATTCTCCTCTAAAAGCATAAAGCTAGAAGGTCAACCCTTCCTCTACAACCAAGTCGTAGACCAAGAGAAAAAGCCCATCCAATGGACATGGCGTGCTAACAAATTCGCAGATTACCTGATCGCCAATAACCTAAAAACCAAAGAAGTCGACTTTAAAAAAGCCTACTACGTCGAAATCCCAATGGTGGCAGATCATGCGAGCAAACGTAGTTATAAGTATGCCGACATAGTACAACGAGCATCTCAACGCTATGACATCCCTGAAGACTTGATCTATGCAATCATCAAGACAGAAAGCAGCTTCAACCCTTACGCGGTGAGCTGGGCAAATGCTTATGGTCTTATGCAGGTGGTACCTAAAACCGCTGGACGAGATGTCTTTAAGCTCGTTAAAAAGAAACCTGGAGAACCAAGTCCTGAGTACTTATTCAATCCAGAAAACAACATTGATGCAGGCACCGCATACTTTTACATCCTTAAAAATCGTTATTTAAAAGACGTAAAACACCCAACCACGCTTGAGTACAGTATGATCTCTGCATACAACGGCGGCACTGGTGGCGTGCTCAATACTTTCAGTAAGGATAGAAAGCGAGCAATGCGTGACTTAAATTCATTGCAACCGAGTCAAGCTTACTGGGCACTAACAAAGAAACATCCCAATAAAGAGTCGCGCCGATACTTAGAGAAAGTAACAAAATTCAAGAAAGATTTTAACCAAGGTAAAACGTAAGCCTCACTTTTGAATAAAAAAACAACTAACGAACGTTTTTTTTAGTTATTTTCAAAAAATGTGTTGACGGTTATGCAGAAAATCCGTTTAATAGCGCTCCGTTGCCCGGATAGCTCAGTCGGTAGAGCAGAGGATTGAAAATCCTCGTGTCGGTGGTTCGATTCCGCCTCCGGGCACCACAATTTGATTTGTTGGTGTCAACACTCTTTAACAGGGAGTAGCAACACGGACAAAAGCATAAAGAATTTAGTGTGCCGACTTAGCTCAGTAGGTAGAGCAACTGACTTGTAATCAGTAGGTCACCAGTTCGACTCCGGTAGTCGGCACCATTCTTTTGCCTCGATAGCTCAGTCGGTAGAGCAGCGGATTGAAAATCCGCGTGTCGGTGGTTCGATTCCGCCTCGAGGCACCATTATTTGGTACTTAACAAATAATGGTCTTCATAGACCTGATGTTGAGACAAGTAATTCCCCTTTAGTTCAGTTGGTAGAACGGCGGACTGTTAATCCGTATGTCGCAAGTTCAAGTCTTGCAAGGGGAGCCATTTTCAAGAACTTCATTTTATATGAGGTTTTAAATTAGAGAGTTTACTCTCTAAAGCAAAGAATTTAGTGTGCCGAC